>CAZLBQ010000147.1:0-12359 GCA_964557745.1 uncultured Anaerolineales bacterium | reverse complement strand
GCGGCCGGCGGCAGGGGGGCGCCCGGTGTCAGGCCCGGCGCGGGTGGTAGCCCCTGCGCCGGCGTGAGAGCGGGCTGGCCGAGCGACGTCCCCACCGCGCTGCCCACAGCGAGCGTGGGTGGCACTTGGGGGGCTGTCCCAGGCCCAGGCTGGGCGCCAGGCGCCGCCCCAGGCAGCGCCCCAGGCAGACCACCGGGGGCTGGCGCTTGCCCCGCGCCGGGTTGTCCACGCACGGGCAGGGTGGGCGGGACGTTGGTAACATTCGGCCCCGGCGTCAAGTTCGGTGGCCCGGCAGTGATGCGAATCGGCGGTAGCCGCGTCGGCGTCGGCTGGCCGGGGTCGATGACGATAGGCGGCGGCAAGGGCGGTGGTGGCGCCTCGACGGTCGCGGTCGGGTCGGGGCCTTGCGCTGGAGGGGCGGCTGAAGCAACACGCGGGTCGGCGGCCAGGCGGGCCAGGGCGGCAAAAAGAGGCGCTACGGGCCAGCCCGTAGCGCTGCTCCACGCTGTCCCTGGCAGGCTAAGTAGCACGAGCAAGCCAACGACCAACGCCCTGCGGGCCATAGGGCAGCCGTTACGCCTCATCATCAGTCGGGGGAGGCGCTGCCGCACGCGACGACCGGCCCCGGCGCTGCGGCGCGGGGGCCAACCGTAGCTTGCGGCGCAACTCCAGGACGTCGACCTCGTTCGCCAGGCTCTCCAGCAGACGGTCCATGAGGACGCGCCGCCGCTCGAGGTCGGCAGGCAGGGCACGCAGCGCCATACCGGCCTCGCGCTCGGCCTCGACGTCACTCAGCCAGGCGTCCACCAACCCTTTGAGCTCGCTGCGCAGCTTGGCCTGGTACTGGGGCGCTTTGCTGGTCTTGATGCCTTCCAGCTTCGCCAGCGCGTCCTTGATGAGGATGTGGTCGTCCACGCTCAGCTCGCCCTGGCGGCGCTGCACCTCCAGCGACTGCCACAAGACAGTCGAGATCGAGAGAATGCCGTACGGCAGGCGCTCAGACGTCAGCAGCCGCACGTCGGCAAAGACATGGGGACCGTCCAGGTAGTCGGGCAGCCGGTCCACCATCACCTGGAGCATCCCTAATGTAATAGATGCATCAATATTGCTGAATGGCATAGGGAGAATACCTCCAACTCAGTATCTTACACGTGTCAACGGAGACAGTCAAGAAGCGCGCAGGCTGCGGCGAGGACGCGTAGCGAGATCTCCGTTCTGGGTTGCGGAGGCTTCACGTGATCGTCATGCAACGTAGTGTACACTGGGTAGGAGGTCGGATTAGGTCGATAGGCCCTGGCCTGACTCATGTACTATCTATATTGACGTCAGGTCGGGGTTGGCGTTTGCCGACCCCGACCTTTGTTTGTCGATTGCTCAGGCATGGTGTGAATGGAGGGCGATGGGAGTGGGTGAGCGATGGCGCTAGAAAGGAGAGACACGATGGCCGTCATCACTGTTTCCCGTCAATTTGGCAGCCTGGGGGACGAGATCGCCGCCCAGGTGTGTGAGATGCTTGGCTACCGCTTCTTCGACAAGAACCTGATGGCGGAGATCGCCACCGAAGCCGGCCTCGGCCAGGCCGACATCAACGACTTCTCCGAGGACCGCCACGAGGTCCAGGGCTTCGTGGACCGCCTGCTCGGCGTGCCGCGCGGCATGACCGTGGTGCGGCTGTGGGAGGACAGCGACGGCATGCGCGCGCCGCACGTCGTCGAGTTGGACAAGGCCGAAGCCGTCACCCTGGTTCAGGACACGATTCACGCCGCCTACAAGCGCGGCAATGTGCTCGTTCTGGGCCGGGGGGGACAGGCGGTCTTGAAGGACAAGCCCGACGTGCTCCACGTGCGCATCGAAGCGCCGCTGCCGACGCGCATCGAGCGGGTTCGCACCGCGCAGGGGCTGCGCTGGGATGCGGCGGAAGACCTGGTCATGCGCCGCGACAAGGCCTCAGCCGACTACCTCAAGCGCTTCTATAACATCGAGCCAGGCGACGCGACGCTCTATCATCTCGTGTTGAACACGGGCAAATGCGACATTCCCGCCGCTGCGCAACTCATCGTCCAGGCCGTCACGACGCTGCTGCCGGCACTACAGCCGGCCTGATGGCCTCCCCTCGCCCCGAGTCGAGTCGCGCCCATCACACATCGCTGTCGATGGGCGCCTCGCTTGTCTGCCGTTGTGACGTAGGTAGTCATTTCTTCTCGTGACAGGGTCGATTCTTCCCTCCCTTCACCCCACCGGCGCGCTATTATGGAGGTACGCGGGTGAGAGCGGCTACAAAGGGAAAGGGCACAACATGACGGTCCACACGACAACCGAAGCCGTCACCGTAACGGCGAGCGCTCAGCGCGCCCGGCCATGGCGTCTCCACACCCTGCTTTGGATGTGGCTAGGCGCAGTCCCCGTGGCGTTCAAGGTCTTCGGGCTGGTCGTCCTACCGCTGCTGGTCATCTGGGTCGGCGGCATGGTCATCGGGCAGCGCGAGGTCATCGCGGGCATTGTCGCGTCTGGCGCGACGCCTGACCAGGTTGAGATTCTGCGCGAGGCGCTGCGGCAGGTTATGGAAGTGTTCACCGTCGGCGCGGCTATCGGCCTGGTGTTGGCTTTCCTGCTGACCCACGTCCTGGTGCGCCCGCTACGTGACCTCGTCCACGCCATGCGGCGGGTCCAGATTGGCGACCTGACGGCGCGCTCGCCCATGTGGGCGACCGATGAGATCGGCATTGTGCAGGCCGAGTTCAACCTGATGGTGGACCGGCTGTGCGACTCCCGTGACGCGTTGTTGAGCCAGCAGGCCAACACGGAACGCCTGTGCCAGGAGAATGGGCATCTACTGGCCGAAGTCCAGGACCACAGCCAGCGCCTGCAGCAACTGCTTCGCCATGCCACATCGGCGCAGGAAGCCGAGCGCAAGCGCATCGCGCGCGAATTGCACGACGAGACCGGCCAGGCGCTGACGTCGATTCTGCTGCGGCTCAAGATTCTCCAGGAAGAGACGGATATCGACGTCATCCATGACCGCCTCAACGGCCTGCGCTACTTGACTAGCCAGACGTTGGAGGAGGTGCGGCGGCTGTCGATGGACCTGCGGCCGACCGCGCTGGACGACCTGGGGCTGGTGCCGGCCATTCGCTGGTATGTCCAGCAGGCCGCCGAGCGGAGCGGCCTCGAGATGACGTTCACGACGTCCGCGACACTGACGCGCCTCTCGCCGGAGATGGAGATTATCTTGTATCGGGCGGTGCAAGAGGGACTGACGAACGTCATGCGCCACGCCAACGCGCGGCACGCTTATGTCAGCCTCGAACAGAGCGCCGACTGTGTGCGCTTGATGGTCACCGACGACGGCATCGGAATGACGCTCGGTAGCCAGCGCGGCAATGGCCTGGGGCTGGCGGGAATGCGGGAGCGGGTGATGATGGCGGGCGGCACGGTACGCATTGACGCCCAGGAAGGCATCGGCACGCGCATCCTCATCGAGCTGCCGTGGGAAGGAGACCGGGCGTGAGCGACATTACCATCCTGCTCGTCGACGACCACACCGTCGTGCGCAGCGGGCTGCGCCTCTTGCTCGACCGGGAGAGTGACATCGAGGTCATCGGCGAGGCAGACACGGGCACGGTAGGTGTGCGGCAGGCGTTGGACCTGCGACCGGCGGTAGTCGTGATGGACATTACACTGCCCGACTTCGACGGCATCGAGGCGACGCGCCAGATCCGGGCTGCCTGGCCCGAGGCGCGAGTGCTGGCGCTGACGATGCACACCGAGGACTCGTACCTGGTGCCGTTTCTCGAGGCAGGGGGGATGGGGTACGTGCGCAAGTCGGCCGTCGACCGCGACCTGGTGTCGGCCATTCGGGCCGTCGCGCGCGGGGAGGTCTTCCTCCAACCGGCCGGGGTCCAGGCTATTGTCAACGAGCACCGTCACCCGCGCGACCTGACGGAGCAGCCAGGGCCGGATGTCCTCTCCGACCGCGAGCGGCAGGTGCTGGAGTTGACGGCCAAGGGTTTCACCAGCCGCGAGATCGGCGAACAGCTGGCGCTGTCGCCGCGCACGGTGGAAACCTACCGCGAGCGGATTATGGAGAAGTTGGGGTTGATGCGTCGCTCGGAGTTGGTAGAGTACGCGCTGAAGTATCGCCTGCTGGGGTAGCCGGTTGCGCCTGGGCCGCACGGTAAGCCTCCACGCCCCGAATGACCCCGTCCGCCACATAACCGACCCCACGATTGATGGCGCGCACCGACGCATAGATACCGCCGAGCCATACGCGTTGGGCCGCCTTGAGCGTCCGCGCCTTGGGCGCCAGGGCCGGGGCGCACTCAGCCGCCTCAAAGGGCAGGGCGGCGATGGCCTGGTGCGTCTCTTCGACGGCCGTCGCCGTCGCGTCTACCCCTGCCTGCAGCAAGTCCTTGAGCCCCTGCGCCTTACTCATTCTCAGCCTCCTCACACCACGCCTTGATCTGGGCATACACGGCGGCATCGTGGGCCAACCGCGTGTGCCGCACCCCCGGAAAGACCCGGAAGTGATGGTGAGCCGCCGCCTCCGCTTCGGCGACGCCCCTGGCGCTAGCCGATAGCACCAGCGCATCCCCCACGGCTCGGCCAAGAATGTGCGTCGGGTCGGCGGTTAGCGTCCCGACCGCCATATAGTGCTGGGCATGCTCGAGCCAGGGGGTCTTGAGGGCCTCGCTCCGCCACCCCTCCTCCGGATCTTCGAGGGTCTCATAGTCCAGCAGGCGACCGTTCCCCAGGTCCTTGATGCCCCGGCTGCGCACGTTCAACACATCGCCAATCACCTTCGTAATCGGATTGGGGACGGCGTGCAGGACACGGGCGGTTCGGCTCACCAGCCTCTCGAGCGGCGCGCCCGCGTGGGGCGTGCCCAGGTAGAAGATGCGTGTCACCCGCGCCACCCAGTCATACTGGTACAACTCACCGTAGTGGCACGCGCTACGGATGACCAGCCCGCCCATGCTGTGTCCAATGAGGACGATGTCCTCGACGGGGACAGGGTAGACGGCCAGGAGCTTGTCGAGTAGAGCGGCGAATTGCTGGCCGTTGTGATAGACCGGCCGGCCGGTATTGTAGCGCAGATAGAAGGGCGTATAGCCAAAGTCCGCCTGGAGCAGCGTGCCGTAGGACACGAGTTCGGCGGCTGGGGCCGAGTCCCGGAAGGACCAGATGCCCTCGTGCGAAGCCAGGCCGTGGGCCAGAACGCACAATTTGGATGAAGCATTGGGGTAGGCGGCGCGGATTGCTGCGCCGTCCAACGCGAGGGCGGCGTTCTCGTGATAGAACGCCATCTCAATGTCGAGGCCGTTCTCGGTCTCGGTCAGGTAGTCGCCCAGGAAGCCGTTCAGCACGCTCACACCCTGGTCAAGCCAGGAGGGTCGGCGCGGGCGCGGCGCCGGCCTCAGCGTCTCAGTCATGGTCATTTCATTCCTTAGCAGGTAGCGGGCGACCAGGGACAAGTGTAGGCCGCGCCAGGCATAAAGTCAACTACTACCACAGCCCGTGGAGGCGGTCATGATACCCAAGGCAGGTTGCGTGCCACCGCCATCGGCTGTCCGTACGAATCGCCACACCTCCTGTCCCGACAATTGCCGCGAAAGAGACGGATCATTCCTCTCCCCACCCAAAGCGGTCCTGTTCTATAATGCGAACAGGACTCTTTGTGTTTCCGAGGGGACGCTCATGCAACAACAACAGTCATCGACGCTCCTGCTCGCGGTGCCTCACCCCTGGCTGCGCGACACCCTGCTCCAGGTGCTGCGCGCCTGGCCGGGTGAGGTCCACACCGCCGACACGGTAGACGGCCTGCTCCTCCAGGCCGAGACTGACCCCTCGCTCATCGTTCTCACCCTCTGCACCTTTGGCGAGCGCGTCACCGACCTGCTGCGGTCCGTCCGCCAGGCCGCGCCGAATGCCTGGATCGTCGCTCTGACGCCAGGCAGCGAGCCAGACTACCGGCTGGCCGCGCGGCGCGCTGGCGCGGACGCCGCCGTCAGCCAGGACGAAGCCGACCAACACCTTATCCCTACCCTCAACCGCCTGTTGGCGCGGCAGCGCCAGACATCCTCCAGGGCGGCGTACTTGATGGAGGAGGACATCCCTATGACCGATCAAACCATTATCGAAGAAGTGCTGACTGAGAAGACCGTCTCGCGGCGCAGTTTCCTCAAGTGGAGCGCTGTGGTCGGTGGCGCGGCAGCGCTGGCGGGCGGCGGGCTGAAGTTCGGCTTGCAGCCCTCGGAGGCGGCGCCTGTCGCCGCGCCGGCCGGGGCGAGCCAGGGCGAGTGGATCACCGCCGCCTGCTGGCACAACTGCGGCGGCCACCGCTGCCTGCTCAAGGCGTATGTCGTGGACGGTGTCGTCCAGCGTCTCAAGACCGACGACACCCACCCCGACAGCGTCGACTATCCGCAGAACCGGGCGTGCGCACGCGGTCGCGCCCAGCGCCAGCAGGTCTTTGGGCCTGACCGCCTCAAGTACCCCATGAAGCGCAAGAATTGGGCGCCCGGCGGCGGGAATAAGGAACTGCGCGGGCGCGACGAGTGGGTCCGCATCTCGTGGGACGAAGCGCTCGACATTGTCGCCAGCGAACTCAAGCGCGTCAAGGAGCAATACGGCAACGAAGCCATCCTGTCCATGGGTGGCGACGTGAACCGAACGCTGACGCTGTTTGGTGGCTCGACAGGGACATGGGGGACGACCTCGTGGGGGACGTGGTTGTACACCGGTCCCAAGACCGGGCTGGGCGACGGCCTCTACGCCACGAGTCACAACGACCGTATGGACCTGCGCAACTCGCAGTTGATCGTGATGTGGGGCTGCAACCCGGCCTGGAGCAGCCAGGGCAACCCAACATACTACTACCTGGCGGCCAAGAAGGCGGGGGCGAAGTTCATCTTCATCGACCCGCTCTACAACGACTCGGCCATGATCCTGGGCGACGAGTGGGTGCCCACCCGCCCGGCCACCGACCACGCCCTGGCCCTGGGGATGGCGCACACCCTCATCACCGAAGACAACCCGACGACCAACCCACTCATCGACTGGGACTTCCTCAACCGCTGCACGGTGGGCTTTGACAAGGACCACATGCCGCAGGGCGCGGACCCCAAGGAGAACTTCAAGGACTACGTGCTGGGCACCTACGACGGTGTGCCCAAGAGCGCCGAGTGGGCGGCGGAGATCTGCGGCGTGCCGCCGACGAAGATTCGCGATCTGGCGCGGGAGATTGCCCGCACCAAGCGTGTCGCCCTGCTCACGGGCTGGGCTCCCGCGCGCGTGAACAACGTTGACTCCTGGCCGCAGATGTTCATGACACTAGGCTGCATGACCGGCCACATTGGCGAGCCGGGGCGCATGACCGGCGTGAGCGCCTGGGAGAAGACGGCCAACGGCGGCCCCGACCTCGTCAGCCCTGGCGGGAGCGGTGTCGCGGGTGTCGGCGACAACCCGATCAAGACGGTCATCAACAACAACGAGTTGTGGGACGCCGTCCTCACTGGCAAGTACACCGCCGGCTACAAGAGCGTCAAGCCCATCAACATCCAGATGATCTACCACGCCAGCGGCGCGGCGCTCAACCAGAAGGTCGGCCTGAACAAGGGCGTGCAGGCCCACCGCAAGGTCGAGTTTGTCGTCACGCAGACCCACTTCCTGAACACCAGCGCCAAGTACTCTGACGTCGTCCTGCCTGTGACGACGATGTGGGAGCGCGACGGCTACATCAAGAACAACCGCGAGCAGATCATCTGGGCGCGCCAGATTACCCAGCCCTTGTACGAGGCCAAGGACGACATCTGGATCGCCCGCGAGCTGGGCAAGCGCCTGGGCCTGGACACGGCGAAGATCGACCCGCTGCCCCTCAAGCAGCAAGTCTTCAACCAACTGGTCGGGGCAAAGGTCGCGAAGACCGACGGGTCGGGCATGGAGAACCTGATCACCATCACCGACGCCGACATCGCTGCCATGGGGGTGCAGGGCAAGCCACAGCAGGGCCGCGTGCCGCTCAAGGAAGTCCAGGACAAGGGCACGTACCAGGTGCAGCGCACACCGGGCGACAAGCTGGGTTACATCGCGTTTGAGGCCTTCCGCAAGGACCCGGTCAAGAACGCGCTCAAGACGGACAGCGGCAAACTCGAAATCCATTGCAAATCGATTGTCGAATTCGTCAAGAATTCGGGCTTTACGGAAATCTCGCCCATCCCGGCGTATACCAAGGTCGCTGAAGGCTACGAAGACACCTTCAAGGACTGGAAGGCAAAGGTCAAGGGCGATTACCCGCTCCAATTGTTCACCATCCACTACCGCCGGCGCACCCACTCCGTGTTCGACAACCTGCCCTGGCTGCGGGAAGCCTTCCCGCAGGAGTTCATCATGAACCCGTTGGACGCTGAGGCGCGGGGGATCAAGCAGGGCGATATTGTCAAGATTACCAGCCGTCACGGCGCAGTCGTCCGCCCGGTGTTCATCACCGAACGCATCACGCCGGGCGTCGTTAGCCTGGGCGAGGGCGCGTGGGCTGAGATCGATGAGAAGACGGGCATCGACAAGGCGGGGGCGACCAACTCCTTGAATGGGGCGATCCCCACCGGCCAGGGCCACCAGGGCTGGAATAGCTGCAATGTCCAGGTGGAAAAGTACGATGGAACACTCGCGCCCGACGCCACATGGCCCCAGCGCATCGTCTTCCCGGGAGGCGTGAAGAATGTCTAAGCAACTTGCTTTCTACATCGACCAGACGATCTGCACCGGCTGCAAAGGTTGCCAGATTGCCTGTAAAGACAAGAATGGCCTGGAAGTCGGGCGACTGTTCCGCCGCGTCTACGACGTCAGCGGCGGCGGCTGGACGCAGCGCGACGGCTACTGGGAAGCCAACGTATTCGCCTACACACTCTCGGTCGCGTGCATGCAGTGTCAGGAACCGCTGTGCGTCGAGTCATGCCCGACGGGCGCGAGCTTCAAGCGGGAAGACGGCATTGTCATGATCGACCAGGAGCAGTGCATCGGCTGCCGCTACTGCGAGTGGGCCTGCCCCTACGGCGCGCGCCAGTTTAACGAGGCGACCGGCACCATGACCAAGTGCCAGATGTGCTCCGACCTCATCGACCAGGGCGAAGCGCCGGCGTGTGTGAGCGCCTGCCCGATGCGCGCCCTCGACTTCGGCGAGCTGAGCGAGTTGCAGGCGAAGTACGGGACGCTGGCTCAGGTCTTCCCGCTGCCGGACGCCGACACGACCCAGCCGTCCATCGTGATCAAGCCGCACCGCGACGCGCGCAGGGCTTCTCCCCAAACGGCACGGCTCGTCAATCCGGAGGAGGTCTATCATGCATGAGTGGGCGCTGGTGATCTTCACCATTCTGGCTCCGATGTCCGTCGGTGCGTTCGTCGTGCTGGGCGTCGTCCACCTGTGGGCGATGGACACCTACGGCGTCGACAAGGCCGACCGTCTGAGCGAGCGCGCCCTCCTAGCCATCGGTCCTACCCTGGCGCTCGGCTTTGTCGCATCCCTGTTTCACCTCGGCCACCCGCTGGCCGCCTACCGCGCCGTGTTCAACGTCGGCTCCTCGTGGCTCAGCCGCGAGATCGCGCTCGGTATCGCGTTTGCTGTTCTGGGCGGTCTGTTCGCGCTTCTCCAATGGCGCAAGTTCGGCTCGTTTGAAGCGCGCAACGTCGTCGCCGTCGCCGCGGCCGTCGTCGGGCTGGGGCTGATCTACGCTATGGCGCGCGTCTACATGCTGCCGTCGCAACCTGCCTGGAATACCTGGGCCACCCCTGTCTCCTTCTACCTGACGGCCTTCCTATTGGGGACGCTGGCGCTGGGCGCGGCCTTCATGGCGAGTTATGTCGATCTTCGGCAACAGAACCGCATTGTGGCAGCGTCGGACATGGATATGGTGCGGGCCGCTTTGCGTGGCCTGGCGGTGGCGGCCATCGTCCTGATGGGCCTCCAGTTCATCGCCGCGCCGCTCAGCGTCGCCTCGCTGGCGTCGGGGAGCGACGCGGCTGTGGCGAGCGCGGCGCTGCTCATCACCCAGTACCGCTGGCTGTTCGCCCTGCAACTGGGGTTGCTGTTCCTCGGCGCGGGCTTGTTCTCGTTGGGGCTGTTCCGCAGCGCCATGCGCGGGGCCGAGGCCTGGGTGCTGCGTGACCTGGCCTACCTGGCGTTCATCCTGGCGCTGGTGGGCGAGCTTCTGGGCCGCTACGTCTTCTACGCGGCCCATGTCAAGATTGGGCTTTGATTTTTTGGGGGTTGCCACCGTCCGCTGTTTCAACTCGGCGCGGCGGTGGCGACCACCTACAGGACTCATGGAGATTGGCTTATGAGCGATAACATTCTCAGCGACGCGCTGAACCGCGACGTCTCACGGCGCAGCTTCCTCAAGTGGAGCGCGGTCGTCGGCGGCGCGGCGGCGCTCGCGGGCGGCGGGCTGAAGTTCGGCCTGGAACCCGGTCAGGCGACCGCAGCGCCTGTCGGCCCCGCCGAAACAAAGGTCGTCTGGAACTCATGTAACGTCAACTGTGGCAGTCGCTGTCCGCTGCGGCTCCACGTGAGCAACGGCGAGATCGTGCGCGTCGAGACGGACAACACGGGGACAGATGAGTATGGGATGGAGCAGATTCGCGCGTGTCTGCGCGGCCGCGCCATCCGCCAGCGCGTCTACAACGCCGACCGTCTCAAGTACCCGATGAAGCGCGTTGGCGCGCGCGGCGAGGGTAAGTTCGAGCGCATCACCTGGGAGGAAGCGTTCGACACCATCGCCCGCGAACTCAAGCGCATCAAGGAGCAGTACGGCAACGAGGCCATCTACATCAACTACGCGACGGGAACGCTGGGCGGGAGCGTCGCCAAGTCGTGGCCGCCCGGCTCCAGCCCCATCGCCCGCCTGATGAACTGCTATGGCGGCTACCTCAATCATTACGGCACGTATAGCACAGCGCAAATTTCGGCCGCCATGCCGTATACCTATGGCACGGGTTCGGGCAATTCCATCGACGATATCGAAAACAGCAGGCTCGTGGTCTTCTTCGGCAACAACCCCGCCGAGACCCGCATGAGCGGCGGCGGTGTAATCTACTACGTCAAGGAAGCCAAGAAGCGCGGGAACGCCAAAGTCATCGTGATCGACCCACGCCTCAGCGACACCGCGATGGCCTTCGCCGACGAGTGGATCCCCATTCGCCCCGGCACCGACGCGGCGCTCGTCAGCGGCATGGCGTACGTCATCCTCAAGGAGGGCTTGCAGGACCAGGCGTTCCTTGACAAGTACTGCGTCGGCTTCGACGAGGCGCACATGCCCCAGGGCATCCCGGCCGGCAACTCATACCAGTCGTACATCCTTGGCGAGGGACCGGACAAGACGGCCAAGACCCCGCAATGGGCGGCCGAGATTACCGGCATTCCCGCCGAGACAATTGTCCGCCTGGCTCGTGAAATCGCCATGACCAAGCCCGCTTACATCTGCCAGGGCTGGGGTCCGCAGCGCCAGGCCAACGGCGAGCAGGCGGCCCGCGCCATCGCCATGCTGCCCATCCTGACGGGCAACGTCGGCATCCAGGGCGGCAACACCGGCGCGCGCGAGGGCGGCTACAGCATCGCCGTCGCCGCCTGGCCGACGCTCACCAACCCGGTCAAGGCCAACATCTCGTTCTTCCTGTGGACCGACGCCATCGAGCGTGGCGCGGAGATGACAGCGACGCGTGACGGCGTGCGCGGTGTCGACAAACTCAAGGTACCTATCAAGTTCGTCTGGAACTACGGCGGCAACGCGCTGATTAACCAGCACTCGGACACGGGGCGCACGGCCAAGCTGCTGCGCAACGACAAGCTGTGCGAGATGATCGTCGTCATCGAGAATCACCTGACCGCCAGCGCCCGCTTCGCCGACATCCTCCTGCCCGACACGACCAACTTCGAGCAGGACGACATCGTCACTCAGGGCAGTTCGGGCAATCTGGGCTACGCTATCTTCGCCAGCCAGGCCATCCAGCCGATGTTCGAGTGCAAGACGGTGTACGAGATGTGCGCCGAGATCGCCAAGCGGCTGGGCGTGGAGCAGCAGTTCACCGAGGGCAAGACCCAGGAGCAGTGGCTGCGCCAGATTGTGGCCCAGACCCGCGAGAAGAACCCGCAGTTCCCCGACTACGATCAATTCAAGCAGATGGGCGTGTACAAGGTCAAGAACCCCGGCAAGCCAGTCGTGGCGCTCAAGACGTTCCGCGATGACCCGGAGAAGAACAAGCTCGACACGCCATCTGGCAAGGTCGAGATCTTCTCGGAGCGGCTCCACATGCTCGGCCAGACCTGGGAGCTACCCCAGGGCGATGTCATCACCGGCCTGCCGATCTAT
>CAZLBQ010000146.1:0-12369 GCA_964557745.1 uncultured Anaerolineales bacterium | reverse complement strand
CACTTCATGGAGGAGGCGCTGGACGCCGACCGCGTCATCGTCATGGAAGAGGGGCGGATTGTCATGCAGGGCGCGCCACGCGAGGTCTTCACCCGCGCCGACGAGTTGCGCGCCCTCCAACTCGACCAGCCCCAGGTGACGCAATTGGCGGCCCTCCTCCACGCGGACAACCCGACCTTCCCCCGTGACGTGCTATCGGTGGATGAGTTTGTGGCGGCGGTTGAGAGCGGGCAAGGCCCTCACTCCGGCCCTCTCCCACAGGGGGAGAGGGAGGCGGAGGAGGCCCCTCTCCCTGGCCCTCTCCCACCAGGGGAGAGGGAGGGCGGCGAGGCGCTGATACGGGCGCGGGATCTGGTCCACTTCTACATGCGGGGCACGCCGCTCCAGGTCCAGGCGCTGTTCGATGTCAACGTCGAGGTGCGGCGCGGCGAGGTGCTGGGTATCATCGGCCACACCGGCTCCGGCAAGTCGACCGTCGTCCAGCACTTCAACGGCCTGCTCGAACCGCACGGCGGCGAGCTAACGGTCTTTGGGCAGGACATCCGCACCATCACCGACATGAAAGCCGTGCGCCGCCGCGTCGGCCTCGTCTTCCAGTCCCCCGAAGCCCAACTGTTCGAGAACTACGTCGGCGACGACATCGCCTACGGCCCGCGCAACCTCAAGCTGTCGCGGGAAGAGGTACGCGAGCGCGTCCGCCGGGCCATGGAACTCGTCGGCCTGGACTTCGAGGGCTTCAAGGACCGCCTGACGTTCGGGTTGAGCGGCGGGCAGATGCGCCGCGTCGCGCTGGCGGGCGTGCTGGCGCTGGAGCCGGAGGTGCTCATCCTCGACGAGCCGACGGCGGGCCTCGACCCGCGCGGCCGCGAGCAGATGCTCGCCAACATTATGGCCCTGCGCGAGAGCGGCGTGACGCTGGTCCTCATCTCGCACAACATGGAGGAACTGGCCCGCGTGTGTGACCGCCTGTGCGTCATCAGCGATGGCCGCACCATCCTGACCGGCACGCCTCGCGAGGTCTTCGCCCAGGCCGACCGGCTCCACGAGTTGGGCCTAGGGGTGCCGGCCGTCACCGAGGTCATGGCGCGGCTGGCGCCCCACGCGGGCGTGGTGCTGACCGTCGCGCAGGCCGCCGCCATTCTGAAGGAGGGGACGCATGGCCGAGTTTGAGCTGCTGCGCGACGTCACCATCGGCCAGTACATCCCGACCGGCTCCGTCGTCCACCGCCTGGACCCGCGCGCCAAGATTATGTCGGCGCTGTTCCTCATCCTGGCCATCTCCTTCGCCCGCACCGCCCTGGCCTGCCTGGTCATGCTCCTCATCGTCCTGGGCATCGCCCTGGTCGCCCGCCTGCCTCTGAGTTATGTCATGCGCGGCCTCAAGCTCGGCCTGCCCATCCTCGTCTTCATCTTTGTCATGCAGCTTCTCTTTCAGGGCTGGGCCGAGCCGGCGGGCCAGGTCTACTTCCAGTGGTGGTTCATCCGTGTCACCCGCGCCAGTCTCGACGTCATCGCCATCGGTCTCCTGCGCGTCATCGCTTTCATCTTCCTGACCAGCATGATTACCATGACGTCGACCATCAACGAGTTGACGCACGGCACCGAACTGCTCCTCAAGCCCTTCCGCCGCTTCGGCGTGCCCTCCCACGAGCTGGCCCTGATGGTCATGATCGCGCTGCGCTTCGTCCCCACGCTGGCCGAGGAACTCGAACGCATTATGAAGGCCCAGGCCAGCCGCTGCGGTGATGTCGGCGCGACGCGTACCTGGCGGCCCGACCGCGCCGCCCGCGCCCTATTGCCCCTCGTCGTCCCGCTGTTCATGAACGCCTTCCGCCGCGCCGAGGAACTGGTGTGGGCCATGGAGGCGCGCGGCTACGTGAGCGGCGGGCGGCGCAGCAAGTACGTCGTCTTCAAGAGCACCTGGCGCGACTGGGTCGCCCCACTCGTATGCCTGGCGCTGTTCCTGTTCGTGTGGCGCTTCCCCTGGCCGCCCGTCCGCACCCTGCTGGCCCCCTTTGGCATCACCCTCTAGCGAGACGCCATGCTCCATCCCGACGAACAACGCGTCCTGGACCTGATTGACGACACGGAACTGATCCGCTGGGTCCAGGAACTCACCCGCATCCCGAGTGTCTGGCGGCCCGACGAGGGCCTGGGCGAGGAGGAGGCGGCGCGCTGGGTCGAGGCGCGCTGCCGCGCCATGGGCCTGGAGACCCACTTCGAGGAGGTCGAGCCGGGCCGCCCCAACGTGATCGCTATCTGGCCGGGGGACCCCACCTCCGAGGGCGGGCGCAGGACGCTGATGTTCGAGGGCCATACCGACGTCGTGACCGAGGGCGACCCGGCGCTGTGGACCGACCCGCCCTTCAGCGCCACCATCCGCGACGGGCGCATCTACGGGCGCGGCGCCAACGACATGAAGGCCGGTCTCGTGTGCGCCCTGGCCGCGACGCAGGCTATCGTCCGCAGCGGCGTGCGGCGGCGCGGCGACATCCTCATCGGCGCCTTGTGCGACGAGGAGGGGCGCATGATTGGCGTCAAGAGCTTCGTCGAGCGCGGCTGGGCCGACCGCGTCACGGCGGCCATCATCTGCGAGCCGGAAGAGAACTACCTGTGCATCGCCCAGAAGGGCGTCATGTGGGTCCACGCGGCCATCAGCGGCGTGATGACCCACGGCGCGATGCCGCTGACCGGCGTCAACACGGCCTACCCGATGGCGCGCTTCCTGGGGCTGGTGCACAGCCTGGAAGAGCGCGAGATCGCCCTCCATCCCCACGACCCCTACCTGGGCCAGCCGAGCATCACGCCCACCGTCCTCCTGTCGCCGCCGCGCGGGGCCGGTGAACCCCAGAACAATGTCATGCCCGCCGCGACGGAGTGCATCCTGGACTTCCGCCTGCTGCCCAGCCAAGACCCTGATCGCCTGGCGCGCCAGCTGGACACGCTGCTCCAGGCGGCGTGCGCCGTCGACGAGCGGCTGGTGGGGACGCTGGAGGTGATCGAGGTGCGGCACCCGACCCAGACGGCGCGCTCCGAGCCGGTGGTCACGGCGCTGGCCGACGCCTATCTCGAACTGACAGGCGAAGCGCCGGTCTACGGCGGCGTCCCCGGCTCGACCGACGGCACTATTCTCAGCGCGCGGCGCGGCATCCCCATTGTCACCTGCGGCCCCGGCGACATCCACATCCCCCACCACATTGACGAGTGGGTGAGCATCGACGAGATCAAGCTGGCGGCGCGGCTGTACGCCCTGGCCGCGTTGCGGTACCTGGCGTAGGCAGCGCATTTGACAATCTGCGCCGCCGTGCTACAATGCGCGCATCGTCTCTCCGTCCTCATCAGTGCTGAAAGGAGCACACGCATGGCTACCGCAACAGCTCAGGCTCTCAGCGTGCGGCGGATCGTCATTACGGGGGTGCTGGCTGCCATTGCCATCCTGCTCGGCGTCACCCGCCTTGGCTTCATCCCGGTGCCCAACCTGTCGGGCAACGCGACCATCATGCACGTGCCGGCCATCATCGGCGGCGTGCTCGAAGGGCCGCTCGTCGGCCTGCTGGTGGGTGGCATCTTCGGCCTGTTTAGCTGGCTCCAGGCCACCAGCCCCATCTTCGCCAACCCGCTGGTGTCCGTCCTGCCGCGCCTGTTCATCGGCGTGACGTCCGCTTACACATACATGGCGCTGCGCAAGAACAACGAGATTCTCGCCCTGACCATGGCCGGCATCGTCGGCACGCTGACCAACACTGTCCTGGTGTTGGGCATGGCCATCCTGCTCAACCTGCTCCCCGCCGCCGCCGTGCCCGCCATCATCCCGCAGGCGCTCGCCGAGGTGGTCATCGCCGCTATCCTGACCGTCGCCGTCGTCGCCGCCTGGAAGCGCATCGAGACCGGCCGCGGCCGCTCGTCCATCTAGCGCCTTTCCCCCCATCCCCTAGCCCCTTCCCCCATAGAGGGGGAAGGGGAATGCCCGTTCTCCCTCTCCCCTCGTGGGAGAGGGCAAGGGGTGAGGGGAACCGAGCACCACATTGCCAACTCCTCCATGCCTGACAAACGCCTGTCCCTGCGCGACGCCATCGCCGCCTACGTCTACGACGGCATGTCCGTCGCCATCGAAGGCTTCACCGCCTTCATCGGCTTCGCGGCGGGCCACGAGATCATCCGCCAGCGCCGCCGCGACCTGACCCTCATCCGCATGACGCCCGACCTGGTCTACGACCAGATGGTCGCGGCGGGCGTGGCGCGGCGGCTGGTCTTCAGCTATCTGGGCAACCCCGGCGTCGGCCCGCTGTACTGCATCCGTCGCGCCGTTGAGCGCGGCATCCCCCGCCCGTTGGAACTGGAGGAGTACTCGCACTACGGGATGGTCGGCCGCTATATCGCCGGCGCGACTGGGCTGCCGTTCTACCCCCTCCACAGCTACGTCGGCGACGACCTCCCCCTGGTCAACGACCGCATCCGGTATGTCGACAACCCCTACGCGCCCGGCCAGATCGCCGTCGTCCCGCCCCTCAACCCCGATGTCGCCATCCTCCACGCCCAGCGCGCCGACGTCCAGGGCAACACCCAACTGTGGGGGCTGCTCGGCGCGCAGAAGGAAGTCGCCTTCGCCGCCCGCCGCCGCATCATCGTCGTCGAGGAGATTGTCGACGAAGCCGTGGTCCGCGCCGACCCCAACCGTACCCTCATCCCCGGCCTGATTGTGGACGCCGTCGTCCACGAGCCGTGGGGCGCGCACCCGTCGTATGTCCAGGGCTACTACGACCGCGATAACGCGTTCTACCTGGAATGGGAGGGCATCTCCCAGGACCAGGCGCGGACCGAGGCGTGGCTAGACGAGTGGGTGTACGGCGCGGCTGACCGCGCCGCGTACCTGGACAAGCTCGGCGCGGAGCGGCTGGCCCGCCTCAGACCCGCCTTGGCCCCCGCGCCACGGATTGACTACGGGGAGTATCGATGAGGTCCGCCGACTGGGTGCGCCGATGATTCATCTATTTGCGTTCATCAGCGTCCATCGGCGGTTCCGGAGAGGGTCACGAGATGGAATACACGGCCTCGGAGATGATGATTGTAGCGGCGGCGCGGGCGCTGCGGGGCGCACGGACCGTCTTTGTCGGCGTCGGGCTGCCCAACATCGCCTGCAACCTGGCGCGGCGAACCGTCGCGCCGGACCTGGAACTCATCTACGAGGCCGGCGTTTACGGGGCGCGGCCCGCCCGCCTGCCGCTGTCGATTGGCGACCCGACGCTAGTGACAGGCGCGACAGCCGTCATGCCCATGGCCGACTTGTTCGGCCTGTACCTGCAAGGCGGGCTGGTGGACATCGCCCTCTTGGGTGGCGCGCAGATCGACCGCTACGGCAACCTCAACACGACGGTCATCGGGGACTACGAGCAGCCCGACGTGCGGCTGCCGGGCAGCGGCGGCGCGTGCGAGATCGCCTTGCACGCACAGCAGGTGTTCATGATCATGCGCCTCAAGCGGCGCGCCTTCGTCGACCAGCTCGACTTCATGACCAGCCTCGGCCACCTCACCGGCGGCGACAGCCGCGCCCGGCTTGGCATTCAGACACGCGGCCCGCAATTCGTCATCACCGACCTGGCCCTGCTCAACTTCGCCAACGCCGAGCGCGAGATGCAGCTCGTCTCGCTCCACCCTGGCGTCACGCTCGACCAAGTGCTGGCTGAGGTGGGCTGGCCGCTGCGCGTGGCCGACACCGTGGGCGAGACGCTCCCGCCGACCCATGCAGAGCTGCGCATGATCCGCGACGAACTCGACCCACAGGGCCTCTATCGAGGCTAAACCCCCTGCCCAGCCTACTGACAGACGTCCTATAGCGTGGCTTGACATCCCTCCAACCGCCGTGCTATCATCCCGTTCATTGCCGATTGTCGACAATCACAGGCAAAGGGAAGGGATGAAGCTGCCATGACTCTCCGTGTTGGCATTCTGGGAGCGGGGCAAGTCGCGGCGCGGCACGCCGAGGCGTATGCCCAACTGGACGACGTCCAGGTGGCTGTGGTCGCCGACGTGGACCCAGCGCGCGCCGGGGCGCTGGCGCGCCCGCTAGGCGCGAAGGCTGTCACCGAGTGGAAACGCGTGCTGGACGAGCCCCTCGACGCCGTGTCCATCTGCCTCCCCCACCACCTGCACCTGGAACCCGCCGTCGCCGCCGCCGAGCGCGGCTGGCACATCCTACTGGAGAAACCCATCGCCAATACCCTGGCCGAAGCCGACGCCATTGTCAACGCGGCGCGGCGCGGCGGCGTGCGGCTCATGATCTCCTTCGTCCACCGCTTCCGCGAGGAGTGGCAGACAGCGCGGGCGATCATCGCGCGCGGGGAGTTGGGGCAGCCAACGATGGCCTTGGACAGCCTGTTGTCACAGGGCGGGCGCCATGTCCCCGCGTGGGTGTGGCGCAAGGCCGAGGCAGGCGGCGGCGTCTTGATGTACGGCGGCATCCACGCCGTCGACCGCGTGCGCTGGCTGCTTGGCTCCGAGGTGACACATGTCTACGCCCAGGCGCGGACATACTCACAAGAAACAGATGTCGAGGATGGCCTGACGGCCATTCTGACTTTCGCCAACGGGGCAACAGCGACGCTGTTCGAGAACTCGCCGGGCTACCGCGTCACGCCCCGCCACTGGGCGACCGAGGTATTTGGGACGCAGGGGATGCTGCGTGTCTGGACGCGGGAGTTTGTCGAGTTCAGCAGCGAGACACGCGCCTACCGCCTCAATATCGAGCGCGACGACAACTTCCTGCGCCAGGCCCAGGACTTCGTCAGCGCCATCCGCGAGGACCGCGACCCCAGCGTGACCGGTGAGGACGGCCGCGCCGCCCTCGCTATCGCCCTGGCCGTCTACCAGTCGGCGGCAACCGGTCACGTCGTCCAATTGTAGCGTCGCAAATACATTGGACAGAATTAACAGAATTTGCGCCTCTTCTATTCTGTAAATCCTGTCAATTCTGTCCAGGTGCTTTCCAGGGAGGAGAGATTATGAGTGATGAGCAGGGGCAGGGCGTGGCGATGGTGCGCGTGGCGGTGGAGGACTTGCGCGAGTTCGCCCGTAGCATCTGGCGCGCGGTCGGTTTGAAGGAGGAAGACGCCCGATTGATGGCCGAGGCCATTCTGACCAGTGAACTGCGCACGCTGCCCGGCCAGGGCCAGGGGATGCGCCAGCTACGCCGCTACAGCCAGTGGTCGCGCGAGGGGAACGTCAACCTGCACGCGGAGCTCGAGATCGTGCGCGAGGCACCGGCGATGGCCGTGGTGGACGCGCAGAATGGTTACGGGCGGGTCATGGGGGCGAAGGCAATGCGGCTCGCGGCGCAGAAGGCCCAACAGGGCGGCGTCGGGGTGGTCGGCGTGCGCCACTCGACCCACTTCGGGTCGGCGGCCTTCCACGCCCTGCAAGCCCTCGACTACGACTGCATCGGCGTCGCCATGACCAACGCTGCGCCGGAGATGGCCCCGTGGGGCGGACTGACGCCGGTCCTCGGCACCAACCCCTGGGGCGTCGCCGTCCCGACCGGCGGCGAGTTCCCCATCGTCCTCGACATGGCCCTGACAACGTCCGGCAAGGGCATGATGCGCTGGTACGCTCGGATGGGCCGCAAGATGCCCACCGACTGGGCGATGACCAGGGACGGACGGGTCACCGACAACCCCGAAGAGGCGCTAGACGGCCCGCTGCTACCGATTGGCCGCTACAAGGGCACGGGCTTGAGCTTTATCACCGACATTCTGACCGGCGTGCTGATGGGCGCGGCCTTTGGGATGACCACGTTCGCCGCCCCGGCCAACCTGGACGTCGGGCACTTCATGCTGGCGCTGCACGTCGAGCACTTCATGCCTATGGGCGAGTTTACCCAGCGCGTGCAGGCATTTATCGCGGAGAACAAGGCATCGGAGAAGCTGCCGGGTGTCGAGGAGATTTTCGTGCCAGGCGAGATGGACTACCGCCGCGCCCAGGACAAGATACAGCATGGTGTGCCCCTCGACCGCGCCATCTATGAGGACCTGCGCGCCCTCGCGGGGGAGTGGGGCGTCCCGTTCAATCTCGCGCCCATCGGTGAAACGACAGCGGGCGCCGAGACGACACTCGCCATCGGCCACCCGCTGGATTGAGGCAGACCCGCGTCGCCTCGTAGCGCCGACTTTAGTCGGCCTTATGGTCAAGAGCCGACTAAAGTCGGCGCTACGGAAGTCGCGCTACAAGCTGGGTTTGACTGTGGGACGCGTTTAGTCAGCCGCCAGCGCCTCCACCGGACGGGCGCGCTCCCATTGGGGGCGGACGAAGCGCCCGTCGCCCGGCTGGCCGACCACTTGCCCCTGCTCGAAAATGACCTTGCCGTTGACGACGGTCATCGTCACCTGGCCCTGCATCGTCATGCCGTGATACAGGTGGTCGCACTCGCGGGCCTTGGTGAACAGGCGGCTGCGGTCGACCGTCACCTCCGGGCGCGGGTCATAGAGTGTGATGTCGGCGTCGGCCCCCGCCTGAAGGACGCCCTTGCGCGGGTAGAGGCCAAACAGCTTCGCCCCGTTGGTGCTAATCAGGCGGACGGCGTGCTCGATGGTCAAGCGCCCACGCAGCGCCTCGGTCAGCATCATTGGCACCAGCACCTCGACGCCGGGCGCGCCCGACGGCGTGGCCCAGATGTCGCTGCGCGCCCGCTCCTTCTCCTCCACCATGAACGGCGAGTGGTCCGTTGTCACGGCCACAAGGCTGCCGTCGAGCACGCCCTCCCAGAGCGCGTCGACGTCGGCCTGGGAACGCAGCGGTGGGTTGATCTTGGCATATGGGCCGGCGTCGTTCATCCGCGCCTCGGTGAACAAGAGGTAATGCGGGCAGGTCTCGGCGGTGATGGGCACGCCGTCACGCTGATGGCGGCGCAGGACGCGCAGGGTGGCGGCTGAACTGAGGTGCGCCACGTGCACCGGCGCGCCCAGGTCTTCGGCCAGCGTCGCTAGCTCGGCGACGGCCAGCGCCTCCACGACGGCCGGCCGCGACTCCAGATGCGCCGCGACGTCCATCCGCCCCTCGCCGGTCAGGCGGGCGATGTTGTGTTCAAGCAGGCTGTTGTTCTCAGAGTGGACGACGCAGCGCAAGCCGCTCTCTTTGGTTAGCTTGAGCGCCTCGTACAGGTCCGCCACATCCGGTATGCAAATGCCGAAGAATTCGTCCAGGCGATTCGGCGGCGCGGCGTGCATGAAAATTTTGTACGCGATGGCCCCTTCCTCGGCCATGCCCAGCACATCCTCGCGGCGCAGCGTACCGGGCGCGCCGTATAAGCCGAAGTTCACATAGACATTGGCCTCGCCCAGCGCGCGGCGCGCCCGAAAGATGTCGGGCGTCGCGCAGCCCGGCTTGGAGATGGGCATTTCGAAGACTGTCGTGACACCGCCAGCCGCGGCGGCGCGGGTCTCGGTGGCGAAGTCACCACGCGCGGGGTGGGCGGGAGCGCGGCAGTGGAAGTGAATGTCAATCGCGCCGGGCAGCACGAGCTGGCCCTCGGCGTTGACCGTCCGCCGCGCCGCCGGTAGGCCCCCACTAGGGACGACCAGCGTGATCTGGTCGCCCTCCACGCCAATGTCCACGCTCTGCCGTCCATCGGGCGTCACCGCCGTCCCACCCACAATGGCGAGGTCAAGCATAAGTGCTCCTTTCGTCGCGTGTCAGGCGACAGCGATAGGCTCAGGGAGCCTATTCACCGCGACACGCCCGGATTGCATTACCATCACAATACACGCCTGCCGCTGCAACAGCGCCAGGTCGGCCAATGGATCCCCGTCCACCGCAACCAGATCGGCTACCAGGCCCGGCTTAACTTGCCCAACCTCGTCCGCCAGCCCTAGCGCCTGAGCCGCCACGCGGGTCGCCGCGGCGATGGCGTCGGCATTCGTCAGGCCCGCGTGGGCCAGGTGCGCCATCTCGAAGGCGATCTCGCCGTGGCGGACGAAGGGCATGGCCGCGTCCGACCCGGCGGCGATGCGCACGCCGCGCCGATAGGCGCGCTCGACAGTCTGGTACATGACCGACGTCGCCATCTCCATCCAGCGGCGGTCGCCGGGGTTCTCGCTCGTCACGCCCGCCTCGACCCGGCGCGCCTCGGGGCTGAGAGTCGGAACGAGATAGACGTCCCGCGCCGCCATCTGGTCGAGGTGGGCGTCGGTGAGGAAGCGACCATGCTCGAAGGTGTCCACGCCCGCGTCGAGCGCCGCCTGGACGCCCGGCCCGCCGTGGCAGTGCGCCGCCACTTTCCGACCGGTGCTGTGGGCCAAGTCGCAGATGGCCTTCATCGCCTCGAACGTGAGTTCCTGGCTGCACTGGCCGCCGCTCGCCCGCACGTACTCGCTGAGGGTCGCGTTGAGCTTGAGCACGTCCGCGCCGCGCATCAACTGTTCCCAGGCGGCGCGGCGCGCCTCGTCGGGGCTGTCGGCGACGACGCCAATGCCGCCCAACACCTCTGACGGGATGCCGGGTCGCACGTTCTTGCGCGCGTCCATGTGGCCGCCGGTGGAGGTGATGCCGTGGCCCGCCACGAGCATGCGCGGGCCGGGGTGCCAACCCACCTGGATAGCGTCGCGTAGGGCCACGTCGATCCAGTCGCGCGCCCCCAGGTCGCGGATGGTCGTCACGCCCATGTCGAGGTGCCGCTTGGCGTGGCGGGCGGCCTTGAGGGCCGTCGTTGCGGGCAGCTCAGTAATGGCGCTCAACGCCCAGTTCTCCGTCGGCTCGCCACTGTGGATGATGTGGGTATGAGCATCGATCAGGCCAGGCAACAGGGTATAGCCGCTCAGGTCGATCACCTGGACGCTGTCGTCGGGTGCGAACTGGCCCCAGTCGGCGACAGCCTGAATGCGCCCCTCGTCCACCAGGACCCCCTGCTGGGGGCGAACCCTTTCACCTTCCACCGCCGAGATGAGCCGCCCCACGCGGAGGAGTGTTCTCATCCTGCCTCCTAACTCGTCAACTTCGCGCTTGGGAACAAGCGGTCCGCCAAGCCACGGCGTTCAGGCCGTGGTCAGGCTGGAAACAACTCTTCTTGTGGGCGATGACCGTGCCGTGAACGGCACGGCGTGACACAGGACAGTGCTGAGCGGCATACCGCCCGCCGGCCCAGAAGCCGATCTCTTTTACGCCTTGCGCGTGCGCGGGTCGAGGGCTGCGCGCAGGCCGTCGCCCAAGAGGTTAACGCCGATGACGACCGAGAAGATCGCCAGGCTAGGGAACGTCGACAGCCACCACTGGCGGGCCAGGTAGGCGCGGCCATCGGCGGCCATCAGCCCCCACTCGGGCGTCGGCGGCTGCGCGCCCAGACCGAGATAGCTCAGCGACGAACCAACGAGGATGGCCGCCCCAATCTGGAGAGTGGACAGCACAATGACCGGCCCGACCAGGTTGGGCAGGACATGGCGCGCCATGATACGCAGGTCGCGGCTGCCGACGACGCGCGCCGCCTGGACGTACTCCAACTCGCGGATGGACAGGCACTGGCCGCGCACCAGGCGCGCGTAGAGCGGGATCGAGGCGATACCGACGGCCAGCATGGCATTGGTCAGCCCCGGCCCCAGAGCGGCGATGACGACGAGGGCCAGCAGCAGACCGGGAAAGGCGAGCATGGCGTCAATCAGCCGCATAATGACGCCGTCCGTCCAGGCCCCGTAGTAGCCCGCCGGCAGGCCGAGCAGCAGGCCGAACGTCAAGCCGATGGCGACGCTGATGACGCCGATGAGCAGCGAGATGCGGCTGCCGTACAGGACGCGGCTCAAAACGTCGCGGCCGAGCAGGTCGGTGCCGAAGAGATGCTCCAACGACGGCGCGTCGCGGCCCGCCCCAACCGGCTCCAGCGGGTCGTAGGGCGTGACGAGCGGCGCCGCGACGGATACCACCAGCCAGGCGAGCAGGATGAGCAGGCCGATGACCGCGCCCTTGTTGCGCGTGAGCGTCCTGACCAGCGCCGGCGTGCGGCGGCGGGGCGGCGCGACGGCGTCGGCGTCACGAATAGTGGATACGCGGGTCGAGCCAAGCATAGATGAGGTCCACCAGGAGGTTGACAACCACGTACGACACGGCGATGAACAGCACCGCGCCCTGCACCAGCGGGTAGTCCTTCCAGATGATGCCCTTGACGACCAGGCTGCCCAGGCCCGGTCGGCTGAAGACGGTCTCGGTCACGACCGCGCCGCTGAGCATGCCGCCGAACTGCAAGCCGATGACGGTGACGACGGGGATGAGCGTGTTCTTGAGGGCGTGGCCCACGATGACGCCGCCCTCCCGCAGCCCCTTCGCGCGGGCGGTGCGGATGTAGTCGGTCCTCAACTGCTCACTGAGGCTGGACCGCGTCAGTCGGCTAATCAGCCC
>CAZLBQ010000145.1:0-12390 GCA_964557745.1 uncultured Anaerolineales bacterium | reverse complement strand
GCCGCAAGGCAGGGCCTCGCCCCGTTCCCGATAGCCTCGTCGGTGAGCAGTCAGTAAGGAGCCATGGATGAACTTGCAACTCACCGACGAGCAGCGCATGGTGCGCGATACCGTGCGCGAGTTCGCCCAAAATGAGGTCGCGCCGCGCGCCCGCGAAGTCGATGAAACGGCGCGCTTCCCCGCCGAGAACTTTCAGAAAATGGCCGAACTGGGCCTGCTGGGCCTGCCCTACCCTGAAAAGTACGGCGGCGCGGGCGGCGACACCGTCAGCTACGCCCTGACCGTCGAGGAGTTGGCCCGCGCCTGCGGCTCGACGGCCCTCAGCTACGCGGCCCACGTCTCCCTGGGCTGCGCCCCCTTCTACCTGTTCGGCACCGAGGCGCAGAAGCAGAAGTACCTGACCCACCTGGCGAGCGGCAAGGGCCTGGGAGCGTTCGGCCTCACCGAGCCGTCCGGCGGCTCCGACGCCGGCTCGACGCGCACCGTGGCCGTCAAGGATGGCGATAGCTGGGTGCTCAACGGCTCCAAGATGTGGATCACGTCGGGCTCCATCGCCGACGTCATCGTCGCCACGGCGCGCACTATGGTCGACGGCCACGACAAGGGCGTCACCTGCTTCATCATCGAAAAGGGAACACGCGGCTTCATCCCCGGCAAGGACGAGCCAAAGATGGGCCTCAAGGGGTCCATCACGTCGCAACTGTTCTTCGAGGACTGCCGCATCCCGGCCGAGAACGTCCTGGGTGAGATCGGGCGCGGCTTCAAGCAGATGCTCATCGTCCTCGACGGCGGGCGCATCAGCATCGGGGCGATGGCCCTCGGCCTGGGGGTCGCGGCGCTCGACGCGGCGGTCGGCTATGCGAAGGAGCGCCACGCCTTCGGCCAGGCCATCGCCAACTACCAGGCCATCCAGTGGAAGCTGGCCGACTCGGCCACGCTGCTCGAAGCGTCGCGGCTGCTCATCCTCCAGGCGGCCTGGCGCAAGGACAACAAGCTGCCCTTCAGCCAGGAGGCGGCCATGGCGAAGCTGTTCGCCTCGGAGGCGGCCGAGAAAGCGTGCTTCGAGGCCATCCAGGTCTACGGCGGCTACGGCTACTCGCGCGAGTATCCGGTCGAGCGTTACTACCGCGACAACCGCCTGACGGAGATTGGCGAGGGGACAAGCGAGATTCTGCGCATGGTCATCGCCCGCAATGTGCTGCGCGCGGACTCACTGTAGGGACGGAGGGGCTTATGCTCGAGCACATCCGACGCGTGCACCCCGGCGACCGCATGACCGTCGCCGAATTCTTTGAATACGCGCCTGAAGACCGCAAAGCCGAGTTGATCAATGGAGTGCTCGTCATGCCCAGCCCCGCATTGTTGTCCCATGAGCAGCTTCAGGGTTTCCTCTTCACCATCCTGCGCATCTTTGTCAACGTTCGGCAGCTAGGCGTCGTCCTCGGCTCGCGCACCGCGCTCGACATGGGCATCGAGTACCAGGCCTACGAGCCGGACATCCTCTTCGTCCGCCACGAGCGCCAGGCCATCGTCCAGGAGCATGGCGTCCTGGGCGCGCCCGACCTGGTGGTCGAGATCCTGTCGCGGGGCAGCAAGGCCATCGATCGCGGCATCAAGCGCCAGGTCTACCAGGAAGCGGGCGTCCAGGAACTCTGGCTGCCCGACCCGGCCGGCGGGAAGACCTCGCGCTTCTACCAGCGCCGCGCCCCTGACCAGGCCATGACCGAGGTCCGCTTCGAGGACGGCGTCCTGCGCTCGACCGCCGTGCCGGGCTTCTACGTGCGCGCCGAGTGGCTGGGGCCGCCGCAGGGTCAGCGGCCCGACGAGTTGAGCGCACTGCGCGAACTTGGCGTACTGTAACTAGGAGACACTCATGTCCAACCCACGCGACGAAGTGACGGCGATTGCGACGTTCAACACCAAGATGGAAGCCGAGATGGCCGCCGAAGTCCTCCAGAATGAGGACATTGTCGCCCTCCTCGTCCCGCTGGGACCAGGCGCGGGCGTCTTCGGCCAGGGCGAGATGCTCATCCACGAGATGCGCGTGCGCGTCGACCAGGCCGACCGCGCGCGAGAGATTCTCAAGGGTCTGAACATGCTGGACGAATAGACGGTCGTATCTGGCGGCTCGCATCGTGTACCGGGCACAGACAGAGACCCTTCTGTCTGTGCCTATCTATTTCTCCTCTTGACAAAATAAGCGACTTATGATATTCTGTGAACGGTCACGAGAACGTTCACGGGAACGTTCACCGTTGCTAATGTTTTCCCCATCGTTTGTGTCAAGCGTGGTTGCCGCCGTTCCAGCCTCAATATTGAGGGCGTGCCATGAAGCGCCAGCGGGTTACCATCAAGGACGTCGCTGCCCAGGCCGGTGTCTCGTATCAGACCGTGTCGCGTGTCCTCAACGGGAAGGGTGAGGTCGCCGACGCGACGCGTGCCCGTATCCAGGCTGCCATCGAGGCGCTGGACTACCGCCCCAGCGCCATCGCGCGCAGCCTCGTCTCGCAGCGCACCCACGTCATCGGCCTCCAGACCGCCGACTTCAGCGACTACACCCACGCCCGCATCATCGAGGGCGCGGAGACCGAGGCCCGCCGCCAGGGCTATCTCATCTTCGTCAGTGGCGGCGAGCGCGGCCCGGACGGCGAACCGCTCGCTTCGCCCCTCCTCAGCCAGCACCAGTCCGAGGGCCTGTTCATCGTCTATCACGGGTCGGACCGCGACCAGTACGCCATCTTTGACCACATCCCGCGCGGCCTGCCCATCGTCAGCATCGGCTACGCCCCCAAGCGCGAGGGCGTCGTCACCGTCGGCATCGCCAATGTCCAGGGCGGCCGCCAGGCCGTCGAGCACCTCATCAGCCTGGGCCACCGCCGCATCGCCACCATCAGCGGCCCGCTCCAGATGTACGCCAGCCAGGAACGTCGCCAGGGCTACTACGACGCGCTGCGCGAGGCAGGCCTGTCCCGTGAGACGGCCCTGGTCGCGTATGGGGATTGGTCCAGCGCCAGCGGCTACCGCGCTGTGTTGACGCTCCTCGACCGCGCCCCGTTCACGGCCCTCTTCGTCCAGAACGACCGCATGGCGATGGGCGCACTCCAGGCGCTACGCGAGCGCGGGCGGCGCGTCCCCGACGACATCGCCGTGGTCGGCTTTGATAATATCCCGTCCACGCCCTACTTCGACCCGCCCCTGACCACCGTCCATCAGCCTACCTTTGAGTTGGGCCAGGTGGGCATGCGCGTCCTCATCGACCTCATCCACGGCCAGAACGCGCCTGTCGACACCATGCGTCTTCGCACGCGGCTCGTCGTCCGCCAGTCGTGCGGCGCGAATACTCAGGTCCTTGCGGGGGAGATGCCCACGTAATCGCGTAGAGGAGGTGACGCCACCGAGAGTTCAACCCTACCCTGCCGCCCATGGCCGCGGCCCGACTGATGTGTTGTTCATCCCCGATCCTGAAGGAGGAAGACCGTGCCGTCTTTAACCCCCAAAGTCAAGTTACTGCTCCTGGTGGCCCTGGCCGCCGCCATCGCCCTCATCGCCATCGGCTGCCAGTCGGCGGCCCCCGCCGCCCAGGCCCCCGTCGTCCAGACGGTGGTCGTCATGGCGACCCAGGTCGTCGAGAAAGTCGTCGAGAAGCCCGTCGAGAAAGTCGTCGAGAAGCAGGTCGTCGTGACCGCGCCCGCCAAGGGCCGCCTGGTCTACAACTCGTACCAGAGTGACCCCGAGCCGCGCAAGCAGGATGCCGACCTGGTCAACCTGTTCAGGCAGAAGTACCCCAACATTGACCTTGAGCACAACACCGTCGACCACGAGGGCTTCAAGCAGGCCATCCGCACCTACCTGGCCTCGTCCCGCCCGCCCGATGTCATGACCTGGTTCGCCGGCAACCGGGCCCGCTTCTTCATCGACAAGGGCCTGATTATGGACATCAGCGACGTGTGGAAGAGCCAGGGCTGGCTGGAGAAGTTCCCCAAGGGCTTCCAGGCGCTGAGCAGCGTCGATGGCAAGCAGTACTTCGTCCCGACCAGCTACTACTGGTGGGCGCTGTACTACCACAAGCCGACGCTAGAGAAGGCGGGTGTCCAGCCGCCCAAGACCTTTGATGACCTGCTGGCGGCGTGCGACAAGCTGCGCGCGGCGGGCGTTGCCCCCATCGCCATCGGCACCAAGGCCCCGTGGACGGCAGCGGGCTGGTTCGACTACCTCAACATGCGCACCAACGGCCCCGACTTCCACATCAACCTGATGCTGGGCAAGGAGAAGTACGACGACCCGCGCGTCAAGAAGACGTTCGACAACTGGAAGAAGCTCCTCGACAAGAAGTGCTTCATCGAGAACCCATCGGCCTACGCGTGGCAGGAAGTCATCCCCAGCATGGTCCAGGGCAAGGCTGCCATGTACCTGATGGGTCAGTTCATCATGGACTCAGTGCCGAAGGAGAACCAGGCTGAGTTCGACTTCGTCCGCTTCCCCATCATCGACCCCAGCGTGAAGATTGGCGAGGACGCCCCGACGGACGGCTTCTTCGCGGCGGCCAAGGCCCCCAACCCGGACGCGGCCAAGACCTTCCTGGCCTTCCTCGGCTCGAAGGAGGCCCAGGAGTACTTCGCCAAGAACCTGCAGCGCCTGCCGACCAACCTGGACGTCGACACCAAGATCTTCAAGCCCGAGACGCAGAAGGGCATCGACATCATCAAGGGCGCCGACTACGTCGCGCAGTTCTACGACCGCGACACGACGCCTGAGATGGCCGAGAAGGGCATGGCCGCGTTCCAGGAGTTCATGGCCGACCCGAGCAAGATCGACACGCTCCTGGCCAACCTGGAGAAGGAACGCGCCCGCATCTTCGCCGAAGAGCAGAAGTAGGCGGCCCGCGACGATAGACGATGGACGATGGACCAAGTTCAGGCTATCGTCCATCGTCCACCGTCCATCGTCTACGAAAGGAGCACCCGATGGCCGTCGGTGTCGAAACCAAGCGCCAGGTGGCGAGCGCCGCACCCACGCGGCGACGCGTCAGCCTCACGCCCTACCTGTTCCTGATCGTGCCCGTGATCCTGTTCGTCATGTGGGTCATCGGCCCGATGTTCTACTCGTTCTACCTCAGCGTCACCGACTGGGACGGCATCTCGCCGCCCAAGTTCATCGGCCTGGCGAACTACAACCGCCTGTTCCAGGACCCCATCTTCTACACGGCGCTGGGCAACAACGTCAAGTGGCTCGTGTCGTTCATCACCATTCCCGTCATTATGGGCCTGGCGCTGGCGATGGCGCTCAACCGTGACATCCCCGGCGCGCGGCTCATCAAGGCCGCCTTCTACTCGCCCTACATCCTGTCCCTCGTCGTCGTCGGCCTCATCTTTGGCTGGATGTACCTACCGACGGGCGGCCTGTTCAACAGCACCCTCAACGCCCTCGGCCTGGGCCAGTTCGCCCAGGGCTGGCTGGCGAACCCGGCTCTGGCGACGTGGTGCATCATCGGCGCCGCTGTGTGGCGGCAGGTGGGCTACGTCATGACGCTCTACCTGGCCGGGCTGCAGGGCGTGGACCCCTCGCTGGTCGACGCCGCCAAAGTGGACGGCTGCACGGCCTGGCAGTCGTTCCGCCACGTGATCCTGCCCCTCCTCAATCCGGTGACCGTCGTCGTCGTCGTCATCAGCATCATCGACTCACTGCGCTCCTTCGACCTGGTGTACGTCATGACGCGCGGCGGACCGGCCAACGCCTCGACGGTCATGGCAAACTTCATGTACATCGAGGCGTTCAACAATTACAAGATGGGCTACGCGGCGGCCATCGCCGTCATTCTGTTCCTCATCACCTCCGTCTTCATCTTCATCTACCTGATGCGCGTCATGGCGACCGAGATGGAGTATTGAGACCGAGTTATTGACCTATCCCCGCGCCGGGGTCTAGCCGGCGTGGTCCCGTAGGAGGTGGCATGGCTGCCCGATCCGCTCCCTATCGCAAACCCAGCGCGCCCTGGTCCCGCTACATCGTCTATCTCCTCGTCTACGGCCTGACGCTGCTCTGGCTGGTGCCGGTCATCACGGCGGTGCTGACTTCGTTCCGCACCAACAACGACATCCTGCAGCGCGGCTTCTGGACGCTGCCCAACAGCCTGTCGATCCAGAGCTACCTGAACGCCTGGACGCGGGGCGGCCTATCGCACTACCTCCCCAACAGCTTCATCATCACTCTGCCCGCCCTGTTCGCCACGCTGTTCCTGTCGTCCCTCGGTGCGTATGCCCTGGCTCGCTTCAAGTTCCCCGGCAACCGCGTCATATTCTTCATCTTCGTCGCGGGCGCGCTGCTGCCGTTCCAGATTCTGCTGCTGCCCGTCTTCCGCCTCACCGACTACCTGGGCATCTACAACACCTACATGGCCCTCATCGTCTTCCACACCTCGTTCCAGTTGGGCTTCTGCACCTTCGTCCTGCGCAACTACATGCGGACTATCCCCGGCGAGATTCTCGAAGCGGCCCGCATTGACGGCTGCAGCGAGTTTGGCATCTACTCGCGCATCATGATGCCGCTGACCATCCCCGCCCTGGCTGCCCTGGCGACGCTGGAGTTTACCTGGATTTTCAACGACTTCCAGTGGGCGCTCGTCCTGCTCCAGGCCGACGCCCTCAAGCCCGTCACCACCGGCCTGGCCTCCCTCCAGGGCCAGTACATCATGGACTGGACGGTCATCATCGCCGGCTCGCTCATTGCCACGGCCCCGACGGTCCTGGTCTTCATCTTCCTGCAGCGCTACTTCATCGCCGGCCTTACTTTGGGTTCAAGCAAATAGCGACCGCCGACGGCCGACGGCCGATGGACAACCGACCATGAACGAAGGGCAAACCCAGAGAATCGACCTCGCGGCACATACCGCCGCCCCTGATTAGGGGCAGCCGTCGGCGGTCGGCGGTCTGGCGTCTGTCGTCCGTCGTCCGTCGTCCTTGTACGACGCCTACATCTTCGACCTGGACGGTACGGTCTACCTGGGCGATGACCTGCTGCCCACGGCGGGCGAGACCATCACGCGCCTGCGCGCCCTGGGCAAGCGGACCGTCTTCCTGTCCAACAACCCGACCCACACCCGCCACGACTACGCCCGCCGTCTGACGGCCCTTGGCCTACCCACCCCGCCGGAGGACATCATCAACTCGTCGGTCGTGATGGTCGACTTCTTGCAGCGGCGGCTGCCGGGCGCGCGGCTGTTTGTCGTCGGCGAGGAGCCGCTGTGCCGCGACCTGCGCGCGGGCGGGTTTACCCTCGTTGAGAACGCCGGCGAGGTAGACGTCGTCATCGCCAGTTTCGACCGCACCTTCGCCTACGAGAAGCTGCAAACCGCCTTCGACGCCATCCGCGCCGGGGCGCGCTTCTTCGCCACCAACGGCGACCGCTACTGTCCGGTGCCGGGCGGTGGCCAGCCCGACGCGGCGGCCATGATCGCCGCCATCGAGGCGTGTACCAACACGCGCGTCGAGGCCATTGTTGGCAAGCCGTCACGCTACATGGCCGAGGCCATCCTGGGCCTGCTGCGGCTGCCGCCGGAGCGGTGTATCATGACCGGCGACCGCCTGGAGACCGACGTCCTCATGGGCCTCGACGCGGGCATGGCCGCCGCGCTGACCCTGACCGGCGCGACGCCCGCGTCCGCGCTGGCCGCGTCGGGCGTCCGCCCCGACTACGTCCTCCGCTATTTAGCCGATCTCCTGCCATGACCGCCCGCTACCTGCTCGGCATCGACCAGGGCAGCAGCGGCAGCCGCGCCTTGCTCCTGGACCCCGAAGGGACGGTGCGCGGCTACGGCTACCGCCCCCTGCCCCGCCTGCACCCGTACCCCAACTGGACCGAGTACGACCCCCACGTCGTCGCCGCCGGTGTCGCTGAGGCCATCACCGAGGCGCTGGGCGCGGCCGGCTGTCGGGCCTCGGACATCGCTGCCTGCGGCATCGACTGCATGCGCAACTCCGACTTCGCCTGGGACGCGGCGACTGGGCAGCCTATCGGCCACGCCATCAGCTGGCAGGACCTGCGCACCCTGCCCCTGCTGGACGAACTCGCCCAGTGGGACCACGCGCCCGACTGGCGGCGTCGCCTGGGCTACATGCCGGGTCCGTACAGTTCGGCCCTCCACCTGGCCTGGCGTGTCCGCCACGACAGCGACTTTCAAGCGGCGCTCCGCTCGGGTCGGCTGCGCCTGGGCCTCTCGGCGGCCTGGCTGCTCGTCGCGCTCGGCCACCCCAGCGGCCACACCCTGGACCGCTCGCTGGTCCAGGCGATGGGCGTCTACGACTTCCGCGCCGGGGATTACTGGCACGCCTGGCTCGACCGCCTTGGCCTCCCTTGTGACCCGCTGCCCACCGCCGCTCCCACCCTCCATGACTATGGCGTCATCCGCGTCACATCGCCCGACGGCGACAGCGCCCTGGTCCCCGTGCTGGCTATGATTGGCGACCAGCAGGCCGCCCTGTTCGGCTACGACTGCCGCGCGCCGGGCGACGCCGAGTGTACCCACGGCACGGCCTCGTTTGTCGATGTCTGCGTCGGCCACGCGGCCCCGCTCATGGACAAGATGAATGTCTACTACGCCTGGGATGTGGGGGAGGGCATCGTCCACTGCCTGGAGGCCGATACGACCGTCAGCGGGGCGGCGCTACGCTGGCTGCGCGACAACGCCCGCCTCTTCGACGAGTACGACGAGGTCGGCCCCCTCGCGGCGTCCGTTCCGGATAGTGGCGGCGTCGTCTTCGTCCCCGCCTTTACCGGCCTCAACGTCCCCTACAACGACCACGCCGCGCGCGGCACGCTCTTAGGGCTGACACTGGGCAGCACGCGGGCGCACATCGTGCGCGCCTTCCTGGAGTCGCTGGGCTTCCAGGTGCGGGCCATCCTGGACACCATCGGCGCCGAAGCCGGGCTGCGCGTCGAGCGGCTTCTGCTGGGTGGCGGTCTGTCGGTCAGCGACGAGGCGTGCCAGATTCAGGCCGACCTGCTGGGCATCCCGACCGTCCGCCCCCAGGTGACGGAGACAACGGCCCGCGCCGCCGCGCTGCTGGCCGGGCTGGGCGCAGGTGTCTGGCCCAGTGTCCATGCCCTGCCGCCGCTGCCTGCCGAGCGCACCGTCTTCGCGCCGCGCCTGACGCAGGATCAGCGCGACACAGCCTATGCTCAGTGGCAGAAGGCGGTCGCCTGTGCCAGGTTGTGGGGAGCTGAGAATACGCCTGCGACTGGAAGTCGCGGCTGAAGGGCCAGCGGCCAGGCGTCAGCGGCGGCTGACGCTGTATTCGTCCGCGTAGGCGGACGACCAGCCGTAGGCTCTCCAGGCCCGACTTCCAGTCGGTGCACCCTCTGACGTTAGGAGCCGCTCATGCTACTTGGTGTTGACTACTATCCGGAACACTGGCCTGAGGCGCGCTGGGCGACCGATGCCCGGCTGATGCGCGACCTGGGGCTGGAGGTCGTCCGCATCGCGGAGTTCGCCTGGGCCAGGATGGAGCCAGCCGCCGGCCAGTTCGACTGGGACTGGCTCGACCGCGCCATCACCCGCCTCGACGACGTCGGGCTGACGGTCATTCTCGGCACGCCGACGCCCGCCCCGCCCGCCTGGCTCGTCCACGCCCACCCCAACATCCTGCCCGTCGACGCCGAGGGCCGCCGGCGCCGCCACGGCGGCCGCCGCCACGCCTGCGCCAACGCCCCCGCCTACCAGGACGCCTCGGCCCGCATCGTGCGCGCGCTCGCCGAGCGCTACGGCCAGCACGCCGCCCTCGTCGGCTGGCAGACCGACAACGAGTTCGGCGGCGGCAACACCACGCGCTGCTACTGCGAACACTGCGCCCAGGCCTTCCGCCGCTGGCTGCGCGAGCGCTATGAGACGCTCGACGCCCTCAACGACGCCTGGGGCGCGGTCTTCTGGTCCCAGGTGTACTCCGACTGGGCGCAGATCCAGCCCCCCAACCTGACCCTCGCCCAGCCCAACCCGTCCCACGCCCTGGACTACTACCGCTTCGCCTCCGATAGCTGGGTCCGCTTCCAACGCGCCCAGATTGACACCCTGCGCGCCCTGTCGCCGGGCCGCTGGGTCACCCACAACTTCATGGGCCAGGTCCGCACCATCGACTACCACGCCCTGGCCGCCGACCTCGACTTCGTCAGTTGGGACAACTACCCGACTGGCATCCCCGACCGCGAAGCCGCCGCCCTCTACGGGCCCGGCGCGGCCCCGCCGCCCCACGGCTACGACGTCGGCGACCCGGCCATGACCGCCTTCTGGCACGCCAAGATGCGCGGCCTCAAGCAGCAGCCGTTCTGGATCATGGAGCAGCAGCCCGGTTACGTCAACTGGGGCCGCTACAACCCCACGCCCCGCCCCGGCGTCGTCCGCTACTGGACGCTTGAGGACTTCGCCCACGGCGCGGACACCGTCGTCTTCTTCCGCTGGCGGGCCTGCCACTACGCCCAGGAACAGTTCCACAGCGGTCTGCTCAAGCACGACGCCTCGCCCGACCAGGGCTACCACGAAGTCGAACGCCTCGCCCCCGACCGCCCGCTGCTGGCCGAGCTTACCACCGCCCCGCCCCGCGCCGACGTTGCCCTCCTCTACTCCTACCAGGACGACTGGGCGTGCGGCCTCCAGCCCCACCACGCCGAGTTCGACCTGCGCCGCCACGTCTTCGCCTACTTCCGCGCCTTCCTGCGCGCGGGCCTGCCCTGCGATGTCGTCAGCCCCCTGGCCGACCTGTCGCGCTACCGCCTGGTCGTCGCCCCGACCCTCTTCCTGGCCGACGACGCGCTGGTCAGCCATCTGCGGGCCTATGTCGAGGCCGGCGGGACGCTGCTCATCGGCCCCCGCAGCGGTTTCAAGACCCTCACTAACCTGGTTCAACCCGACGGCCCGCCCGGCGCCCTGGCCGACCTCGTCGGCGCCAGGGTCACGGCCTTCCACAGCTTGCCGCCCGGCGTCACCTACACCCTGCGCTGGCAGGACAACGAGGGCGAGGAAACGCCCGTTCTCCTGTGGGCCGAGGGCCTCGAGCCGGCCCCCCGCGTCGAGACCGTTGTCGTGTGGTCTGGCGGGCTGCTCGAAGGACAGGCCGCCCTCACCCTGCGCGGCGTCGGCCAGGGCCAGGTCGCCCTGTTCGGGGCCTGGCCCGACGACATCCTGGCCGACCAGATCGTCCAGTGGCTCGCCCACATCGCGGGCGTCTGGGAGATCGCCGAGCTGCCGCCCGGCGTCTTCGCCACGCGGCGCGCCAGTGCGACGCGCGAGTACCTGTGCCTCATCAACGGCACCGACGAGTACCAGATAGCCGCCCTCTACCCACCCGCCTGGGCCGACGCCCGCACCGGCGAGGCCTGGCCGTCGACCGTCACCCTCCCGCCGCGCGATGTCCTGGTGGGGACACGGCCCATCGAGGCAGGCTAACGCGTTTCTCAGCGCAGGCCATCTCCTTTATAATTGTGGCAACATGAACAATCTACCCTTCGACAAGCCAGGCCGCTTCTGGCGCGGCAACCTCCACACCCACTCGACCCGCTCCGACGGCACGCTCACGCCCGAACAGGTCTGCCGCGTCTACCATGAGAACGGCTATCACTTCCTGGCCATCACCGACCACTTCCTGGACAAGTACGGCTACCCCCTGACCGATACCCGCCCCTACCGCGCCGCCGACTTCACGACGCTCCTGGGCGCGGAACTCCACTCCGGCTACACCGAACTGGGCAACCTGTGGCACATCCTGGCCGTCGGCCTGCCCCTCGACTTCGCCCGCCCCGCCCAGGACGAGAGCGGCCCGGCTATCGCCCAGCGCGCCCTGGACACAGGGGCCTTCGTCGCCGTCGCCCACCCCTACTGGTACACCCTGACCGAGGCCGACGTCGTCTCCCTCGGCCCCGTCCACGCCATCGAGACCTTCAACGGCATCTCGGTCGACTACAACGACCGCGAGGACAGCCTCTACATGCTCGACCTCATGGCGATGCGCGGGCGGCGCTACTTCGCCCTGGCGACCGACGACGCCCACTTCACGCCCAGCCGCCACGACGCCCTGCGCGGCTGGACGTGGGTCAAGAGCGAGGCCATGACGCCCGACGCCATCCTGGCCGCCCTCAAAGCGGGCCACTACTACTCCAGCACGGGGCCGCAACTCTTCGACATCCAGGTCGAGCCGGGGCGAGTCTACGTGCGCTGCTCGCCCGCCGACCGCGTCTACGTCACCGGCCACCGCTTCAACGCCGCCAACATCCACGGCCACGGCCTGGTCGAGGCGGAGCTTAAGCTGAAGGACTTCGACAGCCCCTACTGTCGCGTGACCGTCCGCGACGCCCGCGGCGGCCGCGCCTGGTCCAACCCCATCTGGCTGGCCTAGCGCCTCGGCGTCT
>CAZLBQ010000144.1:0-12399 GCA_964557745.1 uncultured Anaerolineales bacterium | reverse complement strand
GAGGGCGCGCTCTACGACCTCGTCGCCTCCTTACTCGGCGTCCTGTTGGGCCTGGCCGTCGCCATCCTGACCGTCGACACCCTGGGCGGCTACCTGACCGACTTCGGCATCCGCCTGACGCGCTACGTCGAGCCGCGCTCGCTGGTCATCGCCTTCTGCCTGGGCCTGCTGCTCACCTTCGTCACCGTCAGCCTGGCCGCCTGGCGCGTCGCTCGCCTCAACGTTGTCGCCGCCGTCCGCAACCTGCCCGACGAGGGCGCGCCGCCGCCAGGCCTGGACCGCCTGGCCCGCGAGGGCCGCGTTCTGCCTCTGGTCTGGGCGCTCGTCGCGCGCGGTCCGCTGCTCGTTGTCCTCGGCCTGGCCCTCGCCCTCGCCACGCGCCGCTGGCCGGTTCTCATGGGCCTGACCGCCCTCGGCTGGTCCCTGGCGATGATTGGCCTCGGCCTCGCCGTGCGCTGGGCGCTGGGCCTCGTCGGCGTCCGCCGCTCGGTCCGCGACCGCCTGGGCTTCACCCTGGCCGGTCTGGCCCTGCTCGTCTACTGGGCGCGGCCCGTGCCCCAGGCCCGCGCCTTCCAGACCGAGCGCTTCGTCGGCGGCCTCGAGCTGCTCGCCCTGTCCGGCCTGCTCATGGTCCTCGGCGCGGTGTGGGCCATCGCCTACAACCTCGAGCTCCTCCCCCGCCTCGTCTCCCTGCTCGATGTACGGTTCTCACTTTACAACTGGCTCGACCGCCACCGTCATCGTCCATCGCTCGCTGACGCTGCCATCGTCCATCGGCCATCCCTCACCCCCGGCCTGCGCGTCGCTGCCGCCTACCCGGCCCGCTACCGCTGGCGCACCGGCCTGGCGATTCTCATGTTCGCCCTGGTCATCTTCACCGTCACGACGGCCTCGGTCCTCCTGTCTGGAACGCGCTACGCCTACGCCGACCTGGGCGTCCAGGCCGCCGGCTTCGACCTGCGCGCCGACGTGCCCGCCAACCGCGCCTTCGACCTGCCCGCCGCCCTCCCCAACGCTGCCGCCGTCGCCCCCGACGCCTTCCGCGCCGTCGGCGGCCAGGCCAGCGTATCTGTCGAGGCCCTCCAACTCGCGGCTCCCGCCGCGCGCTGGCAAACTTCGACCGTCCAGGTCGTCGACGCGGGCTGGCTGGACGGCGTCGAGGCCGCCCTCACCCAGCGCGCCCCCGGCTACCGCGACGACCGCGCCGTCTGGCAGGCCGTCCGCGACACGCCCGGCCTGGCCGTCCTGCACGGCAGCGCCCTGCTCAGCCGCGACGCCCTGCAGCGCGCCGCTGACCCCTTTGGCGGCGGCCAGTTCACCCTCCAGGGCGTCACCCGCGACGACCGCGCGTTTGAACCCACGGTGGTCTGGGTGCGCGACCCCCAGGGCGGCGCACCCCTGCGCCTGACAGTCATCGGCATCCTCGACGCCCGTGTCTCCCTCGGTCAGGGTCTCTACATCACGCCCGCCACCCTCCGGTCCGCCGGCTGGACCCCGCCGGCCCCGCGCGCCTTCTACTTCCGCCTCGCCCCCGGCCAGGTTCCGCGCCAGGCGGCCCTGGGCCTGACGCGCTCCTTCAGCGCCGAGGGCGTCAGCGCCGCCATCCTCAACGAGGAGTTGCGAGCCGCCCAGGGCATCCGCCTGCTCCTCAACCAGCTCCTGCAGGGCTTCATGGGGCTGGGCCTCATCAGTGGTGTCGTCGCGCTGGGCGTCATGGCCACTCGCGCCGTCGTCGAGCGCCGCCAGCAGATTGGTGTCCTGCGTGCCCTCGGCTTTGGCCGCGGCCTCATCCAGGCCACCTTCCTCCTCGAGTCGTCTCTCATCGCCTGGCTCGGCATCGCCGTCGGTGTCGGCCTGGGCATCGTCCTATCGCGCAACGTCGTCCAGTTCATCGCCGCCGAGAACCCCGAGATTCAGTTCGCCGTCCCCTGGGGCCAGCTCGCCGTCATCGCCCTCATCGCTTACGCCATGACCCTCCTGACGACCGCCCTCCCCGCCTGGCAGGCCGGCCGCGTCTACCCCGCCGAGGCGCTGCGCTACGAGTGAGGCGTGAGACGTGAGATGGGGCCGGGAAGCCTCGCGGCGCGCCTTGCAAAATTCCCCCACATGCTTTATCCTACCGCCATTCGCTGCCTGCTTCACGCATCACCTTTCACGTTTCACGTCTCACGTTTCACGTCACGGGAGCGCCCCATGCGTCGTCTCTGGAGCATTCCGGCCGCCCTGGTCCTGCTGACTGCCCTCGCTGGCGTCGCTGCTGCCCAGGGGCCTTCGACCCCCGATACCCCTGCCACGGCGCCGAGCAGCCTCCTCATCACCCTGGCCCCCATTCTGGCGGCCGCGACGGCCGTCGAGCGCACCCTGGAATCCGTATTCAACTTCCTCGAGGCCACCGCCCTCACCGTCATCGCCCGCCTGGCCATGGGGGCGGAGTGGCTCGGCTGGGCCACCCTCGAAGTCGACAGCGCCAACGACGCCATCCGCGCCGCGTCCGTCGAGTTGCGTCAGATCGTCGCTCGCGAGCGCCAGGCTCCGGCCACCGCCGACGCCACGGCCGGCGTCGATCCCGCCCTGCTCTCGCGCAAGGCCGAACTCCTCGCCCGCCTCGATACCGCCGAGGGCTGGCTGCGCGACTCCGAGCAGCGCATCCAGGACACCCTCAAGTCCCCTAACTACACCCGCATGAAGCAGGTCGCCGCCCTCGTCCTGGGCGTCATCTTTGGCACCATCTTGACCCTCTTTGCCCAGCTCGACATCCTCAGTCTGCTCGGCGTCACAGGCAGGACGGTCCCCGGCCTCATCCTGACCGGCTTCATCGTCGGCACCGGGACCGGCCCCGTCCACTCCCTCATCACCCTCCTCCAGCAAGTCACCAACACCGTCGACCGTACCCGCGCCTTCCTCAACGGCAAGGCCCTCAGCGAGGCCGCCGACGCCATCGTGACGGCCAACGGCGGCATGCCCGCGGGCGGGACTGGCGACGTCAGCCGCGAGGTCGGCGCTGAAGCCACGGGCCCCGGCCGCACGCCCGTCGAGGGGACCCTTAGCCCGCGCCAGGCCCGCACCCTCCGCCGCCTCATCGACTGACATGTGCATCCGGTAGCGCCCACCGTAGCGCCGACTTCAGTCGGCACGGAAAACCCGGCGACCCTATCGGCTGCCGGGTTTTCCATAGGCATCGAAGCGAGCGCCAGACCAGATCATCAGACTGTCGGACCTCACGCCGTGTCACCCTCACGCGGCGGGACGCAGCGTTGTGGTCGGGGTAGGCCGTTTCTCCCGATAGACGAGCATCAGCGGCGTGACGATGCCGGCGATGATCAGCCCGATGTCCTCGACAACCCCACCGGATACAGCCACGATACCATACAGCGCGACCACCAGCGGAGCGATGAGCAAAGGGCGGGGAACCTTGCCCTCCGTACATAGGAACATCCCCAGGGTAAAGATGGCTGTTGCGCACGGAAACACGCCAATGGTCAGCGAGCGCGGGTAGATGTGGCCTACGGCATAGCCCACCAGCGGATAGAAGACCATCGCGTAGACGATGAGCGCCAGTCCCAGGCGCGAAGAGGCGTCGGCGCCGATGCGATAGGACACGCGGGGGCGGGCGACGCCGAGCAGGAACAGCCCACCCTGAATCAGGGACAGCGCGCCAAACACATACGCCGGTAGGAAGATTGCGCTGCCCGGCAACCACAGCATCAGCCCCAACCACAGCCAGAAGAACGCCAGAATCGCGGCGATGACCTGGTCAGAGTACCGCGCCTTCCGCAGCGCCAAGACCACCACCACGATGCACAGCGCGTACGCGACAAGCTGCATGGGCCAGATGCGGAGGTTGTACTCGGTAAAGAATGCCCACAAGATGCCTGGACCCGGTCGCATCGTATCCTCCTTTCGAAGAGTCATTCCATCTCGGATAGTTCGCGTCCTACCTCCATTAAACCATGCCGCCGCGTCCATTTCTACCCGCTTTGCGGTATAATGGGAGAGGGGAGCGATACAAACCGGATCGTTCAGGCGGGTGGTTGGCCGGCGGGCGCCTGGGGGTGAGCCATGATCGAAGACCTGTCATTTGGCGCCTGGCTCAAGCGGCGGCGGCGTGGCCTGGGTCTGACCCAGGTCGAACTGGGGCGCGTGGCGGGCTACTCCGGTGAGACCATCCGCAAGGTCGAAGCCGACGAGGAGCGGCCCTCGCGCCAGATGGCCGAGAGCCTCGCCGACGCCCTCGCCATCCCGTTCGACGAGCGGGCAGCGTTCATCCACTTCGCCCGCGACGAAGGCGACGACCGGCGGCTGTCACTGTCCACGCAAACCGTGACCCTGCCCCTCCCGCCGCCCCCGCCCTCCACTCTGCCCCTCCCGCCCACGCCTCTCATTGGCCGTGAGCAGGACGTGGCCGCCCTGGTCGCGCTGCTCCTGGCCCCCGACACCCGCCTGGTGACGCTTACCGGCCCCGGGAGCGTGGGTAAAACACGCTTGGCCCTGGCCGTCGCCACCACCCTCCGGGAGCAGCCGTCTGCGACGGGGGGCGGCCTGGCATTCCCGGACGGCGTCTTCCTCGTCGATCTGGCTCCCCTCCGCGAGCCGGTCCTCGTTGCCGCCGCTATCGCCCAGGCGCTCGCGCTGCGCCCGGCCGCCGGCCGCTCGTCTCTCCAGGCGCTCCAGACCTATCTCGCCGACAAGACCCTCCTCCTGCTGTTCGACAACTTCGAGCCGGTGCTCGCCGCCGCCCCGCTGGTGGCCGACCTCGTGGCTGCCGCGCCCGGCCTCAAAGCGCTGGTGACGAGCCGCGCCGACCTGCGCCTGCGCGGTGAGCATATCTTCCCCGTCGCACCGCTGGCCGTCCCCCCGCTGGACCCGCTGCCTCCCCTCGACCGTCTCGCCGCGTATCCTGCTATCGAGTTATTCGTCCAGCGCGCCGCTGAGGCCATGTTGGACTTCCGACTGAGCGACGACAACGCGGCGGCAGTGGCCGAGCTGTGCACCCGGCTCGACGGCCTGCCCCTCGCCATCGAGCTGGCCGCCGCCCGCGTCCGCGTTCTGCCCCCGCCGGCCATGTTGCGACGGCTCTGCGCCCGGGACAACCACTGCGCCTCGTCTCTCGACGTCCTGACCCACGGCGCGCGTGACCTGCCTCCACGCCAGCAGACGCTGCGCGACGAAATCGCGTGGAGCTACGACCTGCTGAGCCGGGGCGAGCAGGTCCTCTTTCGCCGCCTGGCCGTCTTCGTCGGCGGCTTCACCGCCGCCGCTACTGCAGCCATCATCGGTGACCGCCGATTACAGGTTGAAGATGAAACGTTGCAGATGGCCGAGACTCGTGATGACCCGGCTCAACCTTCAACTTTCAACCTTCAACCTGTAACGACGGATGTGCTCGACGGTCTCGAAGCGCTGGTGACGCACAGCCTGTTGCGCGGCTTCTCCTCCCCCGCGACTGAGGGAGGGGGCGGGGGTCAGGGAGCGGACGCCCGCTTCTCGATGCTCACGACGATTCGCGAGTACGCCTGGGAACGTCTCGCCGAGAGCGGGGAGGCCGACGCCGCGCAGCGCGCCCACGCCGCCTACTACCTGCAACTGGCCGAGGCGGCCGCGCCCCACCTCAAAGGTCCCGCTCAGGTCGCCTGGCTCGCCCGCCTCGAGGCCGAGCGCGACAACCTGCGCGCCGTCCTGGCCTGGGCGCTGGCGCAGCGCGAAGCCGAAACGGCCCTCCGCCTGACGGATGCCCTGTCCCTCTTCTGGGAGTTGCACGGCCACATCGGCGAGGGCCGGCGCTGGCTAACGGCGGCCCTCGCCCTCGCCGACGCTACGCCGGCCTGGCAAGGCAGCCGGCTCCGCGCCCGTGCGCAGCTCGGCATCGCTGCCCTGTCCGTCAGCCAGGACGACTGGCCCGCCGACCAGGCCGGCCTGGTGGAAGCGCTTGACGTCTGCCAGCGCCTGGGCGATGAATGCACCAGCGGTGAGATTCTCTTGCGGCTGGCCTACCTGGCCGCGATGCAAGGCGACCTGGCGCGCCAGCAGTCGCTGCTGGAGGCTGGTCTGCAGCATAGTCGGCGGGCGGGGGATGAGTGGGGCGTAGCCAGAGCCTTGCAGGCGCTGTATCTGGTGCTGTTCAACCGAGGCGACTACACCGCTGCCCTGCCTCTCCTCCAGGAGAGCGAGGCTCTTTACCGCCGGCTGGGCGACGAGGCGGCCGTCTATGGCATCCAGAGCCTGCTCGCCCGCCACCTCTGGACGACGGGTGACACGGCCCACGGGCGCGCCCTGGCCGAGGCGTGTGTGGCCTACCAGCGCACGCTGGGTGTCACCACCCGGCCGTACACCAGCGTGTCCTGGAGTCTGCGGCGGTTAGCCGTCATCACCATCGGCGCGGGCGAGTACGACCTGGCCCGTGCGCTGGCCGACGAGATCCTCAGCCTCGACCGGCGCAGCGGCAGCGCCGACGCCTGGCTGTTCTACCACGATCTCCTGGGCGTCATCGCGCGGCTGCAGGGCGACCTGGCGGAGGGGCGGCTGCATCTGACTGAGACACTCCGTCTCGCTCGTCAATGGAGCGACCAGGGGTGGATCGTGGGCAGCTTGCTCGGCGAACTGGGCCGCGTGGCCTATCACCAAGGGGACCTTCACCAGGCACGGGCCTGCCTGGACGAGAGCCTGACCATGCTGGAGGCGAAGGGCGCCTGGGATGACCTGGCCAACAGCCTGCTCTGGCTGGGCGATCTGGCCCTCGCGTCTGGCGAGGTGGAGCAGGCGGCCCACGATGCTCGGCGCAGCCTCACCCTCGTTCAGCAGGCGGGCGCGGTGCCCTACGTCCCCGACCGTCTCGAAGCATTGGCGAAGGTTGCGCTTGCCCAGGGGCTGCCGGAGCGCGCGGCCCGCCTCCTCGGCGCTGCCCACGCTCTGCGCGACCGCCTCAGCCTTCCCATTCCCCCCGTCGACCGCGCCGCCGTCGGCCATTGCCTGGCCGCCACGCGCGAGCAGCGATCGCCTGACCAGGGTACCGCGCTCCTGGCCGAGGGCCGCGCCATGTCCTGGCAGCACGCCGTCACCTACGCCTTCGCAGAAGACGTGCAACCTGCGGCGTGAAACGTCTATCACAGAACACGGAACACGCCTCACGGTTCACGCCTCACTTCACATCCACGACGGCCAGCGTGCAGCGCGACACCGCGATCAGCCGCTCGGCTTCGTCGCGGATCTCAATCGACCACACCTGCGTCGTCCGCCCGACGTGGACCGGCGTCGCCGTGCCGCGCACCACCCCCTCGCGCTTGCTGCGTAGGTGGTTGCAGTTAATCTCTAGCCCGACCACCACCTGCTTCGCCATGTCAGGCACATTCAGCCAGCCGCCCACCGACGCCAGCGACTCCGCCAGCGCCACACTCGCCCCGCCGTGCAGTAGCCCGAACGGCTGCCGCGTCGCCGGGCCGACCGGCATCGTCCCCACCATACGCTCCTGACTCACCACTTCGAACTGAATCCCCAGCGCCTCGACCAGCGTTCCCTGGCTGGCGGCCTGCATCTGCGCCCGCCGCGCTTCCGGCGCCTGCGTCCACTCACTCATAAAGGTTCCTCTCCTTCCTCCGCGCCGATTAGGTTGAAAATAGGACCCCTGCAAGACCCCTGCAAGACCCCTCCGCTATACTGCCATTGACGATTGACGATTGACGATTACCCACTGCCTGCCGCCTGTTGCCCAGTGCTAATTGACCGTTGACGATTGACGATTGACCCGAGGTGTCCCATGCTGTCTGCCTTGACCTTGACCGCGCCCCGTCGGGCGGCCCCCACCCGCCCGCTGGCCCCGCGCCCCCTGACCGACCACGCCCTGCTGGAGCGCGTCGCCTGCGGCGACGACCACGCTCTCAGCCTGCTCTACGACCGCCACGCCCAGGCCGCCTACGCCCTGGCGCTGCGTATCGTTCACCAGCCGCTCCTGGCCGAAGACGTCGTCCAGGAGACCTTCATCCGCGCCTGGCGCGCCGCGCCCACCACTGCCCACGCCGTCCGCGAGCCAGGCGCCTGGCTGCTGCGCATTGCCCGCAACCTGGCCCTCGACGCCTTGCGCCGCCAGGCCGTTCGCCCCCAGCCGGTCAGTACGGAGGAGGGTTTAGCCGTCTTCGACACCGTCAGCGACGCCGCCCCTGAACCCGACGTCGTCGTCGCCGCCGCCGCCCGCCGTCGCGCCGTCCACCACGCCCTTGGCGCCCTCCCCGCCGAGCAGCGCGACGTCATCGAACTCGCCTTCTTCGCCGGCCTGACCCACCAGGCCATCGCCACCCGGCTCGACTTACCTCTGGGCACCGTCAAGACCCGCGTCCGCCTCGGCCTGCGCAAACTCGCCCTCACCCTCACCGCCGAGGTCTAGCCCTCTCGCCGTCGAGAACACGGAGGGCGTAGAGCAATGCTTATATCTCCGCGCCCTCTGTGGCCTCTGTGGTGAGATTGGACCGGCTAGAGAAAACGGCGCGGGCTGTAGCCAAACACCAGGACCGCGCACGCCGCCGCCAGCCCCACCAGCGGCGTCCCGACGACATCTTCGATGGGCATCGCCCCCAGGTACACCCCCAGCGTCTTCGCCCGCTCGAAGTGCCACGCTCCCCACGCCCCGCCCAGCGGGTCCGTCAGGAGCGTCCACGCCAGCACGATCAGTCCCACCTGCGCCAACAGCCGCCGCTGACGCCACAGGAATTGCCCGTGGCGCAGCCACAGGATGGCGTGAATCAGCGTTCCGAACCCCACCAGGTACACCAGATGCGTATACCGCCCTAACTCCATCACCCACCTCCATATTCATCCATTCTGTAAATTCTGTTCATTCTGTTTATATCTTCCCGCCCCGCTCCTTCAGCACAATCGTTACACACCCAAACAGCGCGCTCACCCCGCTCATCCACAGCCACTCCTCCAGGGGCAGGCCGAGCCACCACACCCCCAGCGTCTCCGGCTGCGTGTAGGTCCAGATGCCCGCCCGCACCGCCTGGGCGTTCCACAGCCAGCCCAGCGCCAAGGCCCCGACGGTCGTCCAGCCCAGCGCCCAGCCATGCCGCCGCAACACCCGCCCATACCACAGCCACACCGCCACCAGCGGCAGCCCGACACATAAGACCAACCAGATCAGATACGCATACGCCATGCCCTTCCTCCTTTTCCCTTCCTATGCCTTCCTATGCCTTCCCACGCCGTCCCTTTTCACCCGTAACCCGGCCATTCCCCATCCGTCTTATAAGTATACAAGTTCACCATCCGAGCCAGGAGGTTCCTATGCGCCCGCTCCGTCTCGTCGTCCTGTTCGCTCTGCTGGGATTGCTCGCGTTTGGCGCCCTGACCGCTGAAGCCGCCCCCGTCCGCATCCAGGCCAACCTCAGCGGCGCGGCTGAGGTCCCCGGCCCCGGCGACCCCGACGGGACCGGCTACGCCCTGTTCACCGTCGACCCCGCCAACGGCTCCGTCTGCTACCGCCTCTACGCCTCGGCCATCGCCCCCGCCACCGCCGCCCATATCCATCGCGGCGCCGTCGGGGTCGCTGGCCCCGTCGTCGTCCCCCTCCAGCCGCCCACCAACGGCGCCTCCTTCGCCTGCGCGCAGGTCTCCCTCGTCCTCGCCAGCGAGATCGCCACCTATCCTTCCCGCTTCTACGTCAACGTCCACAACGCTCAGTATCCCGCCGGCGCCATCCGCGGCCAGCTACGCTCCTCGCCCTAGCCACTGCGTAAGGACGCCCCCTCTACGGAGTCTAAATCCTCGGATAGCCCGCCGGTCACCCGAAAGAGTGACCGGCTTTCAATCTGTTCGCTATTGCGAACATCGCTCACCTGTGCTATACTGAAACGTGAATTATCGGTAGCGTTGACTTCAGTCGGCCCCGACACGAGAACCCCATGCAGGATAAACTGGTTGTCCGCGGCGCGCGCGAACACAATCTCAAGAATATCGACGTCGAGATTCCCCGCAATCAATTAGTGGTCATCACCGGTCTGTCTGGCTCTGGCAAGTCCACCCTCGCCTTCGACACCATCTTCGCTGAGGGCCAGCGCCGCTACGTCGAGTCCCTGTCGGCCTACGCCCGCCAGTTCCTGGGGCAGATGGAGAAGCCCGACATCGACTCCATCGACGGGCTGTCGCCGGCGATCTCCATTGACCAGAAGGGCGTCTCCCACAACCCGCGCTCGACCGTCGGCACCGTCACCGAGATCTACGACTACCTGCGCCTCCTGTTCGCCCGCGTCGGCGTCCCTCACTGCCCCATCTGCGGCCGCGTCATCAGCCAGCAGACGCCGCAGCAGATGGTGGACGACATCCTGAGCCTGCCCGACGGCAGCCGCATCCTGATTCTGGCCCCCCTCATCCGCGAGCGTAAGGGCCACCACCAGCGCGTGTTCGAGGACATCCGCAAGGCCGGCTTCGTCCGCATTCGCGTCAACGGCGAGTTACGCGACGTCAACGAGGACATCGAACTCGACCGCTACAAGCAGCACACCATCGAGGCCGTCGTCGACCGCCTCGTTATCCGCCACGGCGGCGAGGCCGAGGCCCAGGCCGACTTCAAGACCCGCCTCACCGACTCGGTCGAGACCGCCCTCAAGCTCGGCGCCGGTGTCATGCTCGTCAGCATTATCAGCGATGCCCCCGAGGACCGCCTGTTCAGCGAGCACTTCGCCTGCCCGGAGCACGGCACTACCATCGGCGAGATCGAGCCGCGCACCTTCTCCTTCAACACCCCCCACGGCGCGTGCCCGACCTGCCAGGGTCTCGGCACCAAGCTCGAAATCGACCCGGAACTCGTCGTCCCCAACCCCGACCTGTCCATCGCCGAGGGCGCTATTGCCCCCTGGGCGCGCGCCTCCAACGACGGCGAGAGCTACTACGCCCAGCTCCTGCAGGGCGTCGCCGACCACTACCGCTTCTCCGTCGAGAAGCCCTGGCGCGAGCTGACCGAGGCCCAGCAGGAGGTCGTCCTCAAGGGCAGCGGCGGCAAGAGTATCGCCCTCAACTACCGCAACCGCGCCGGCCGCCAGCGCGTCTACGAGACCGTCTACGAGGGCGTCCTCCCCAACCTCGAACGCCGCTACAACGAGACCGACTCCGACTGGGTGCGCCAGGACATCGAGCAGTACATGAGCTCGCGGCCGTGCCCGACGTGCAACGGCGCCCGCCTCCGCCCCGAAGCCCTGGCCGTCACCGTCGGCGACCGCAACATCGTCGACGTCACCGCCCTGTCCATCGGCGAGGCCCTCCGCTTCGCCCGCTGGCTCCGCTACGGCGACCCCTTGCCGGGCAGCGGGGAAGGGATGGATCGTGTAGCGCCGACTTCAGTCGGCAGCCGGGGGGCGGAGGAGCAGGGGAGCAGGGGAGCAGGGGAGCAGGGGAGCAACGGTGCGACTGAACACTCAGCACTCAGCACTCAGCACTCAGCACTCAGCACTCGGCACTCAGCACTAGCTGCTCAGCGCTCGCCCCTCAGCCAGCGCGACTTGCTCATCGCCGAGGGCATCCTCAAGGAGATTCAGGCCCGTCTGGGCTTCCTGGTCAACGTCGGCCTCGACTACCTGACCCTCGACCGCCGCGCCGGCACCCTGGCCGGCGGCGAGGCCCAGCGCATCCGCCTGGCGACCCAGATCGGCTCGCAGCTCATGGGTGTCCTCTACATCCTGGACGAGCCGAGCATCGGCCTCCACCAGCGCGATAACGCCCGCCTCATCCAGACCATGCTCCGCCTGCGCGACGTCGGCAACACCGTCCTCGTCGTCGAGCACGACGAGGAGACCATGCGCTCCGCCGACTGGATCATCGACCTCGGCCCCGGCGCGGGTGAACACGGCGGCCACGTCGTCGCCGCCGGTCCTCTGGATACCATCCTGCACTCACCCGAGTCGCTGACCGGCCAGTACCTCAGCGGCGCGCGGGAGATCGCCATCCCCAAGCGCCGCCGCCACGGCAACGGCTACACCCTCGAAGTCTTTGGCGCACGCGAGAACAACCTCAAGAACGTCCACGCCAAGATTCCGTTGGGGACGTTCACCTGCGTCACGGGCGTCTCCGGCTCCGGCAAGTCCACCCTGGTCCTCGACGTCCTCTACCGCGCTGTGGCCCAGAAGCTCTTCCGCGCCAAGGAGAAGCCCGGCGACCACGACCGCGTGGCCGGTCTCGACCGCCTGGACAAGGTCATTGACATCGACCAGTCGCCTATCGGGCGCACGCCGCGCTCCAACCCGGCCACCTACACCAACCTCTTCAACCAGATCCGCGACCTGTTCGCGGGCCTGCCGGAGTCCAAGGCGCGCGGCTACCGCCCCGGCCGCTTCTCGTTCAACGTCAAGGGCGGCCGCTGCGAGGCCTGCCAGGGCGACGGCATCATCAAGATCGAGATGCAGTTCCTGCCCGACATCTACG
>CAZLBQ010000143.1:0-12421 GCA_964557745.1 uncultured Anaerolineales bacterium | reverse complement strand
TGTGGACGCTGGCCGACGACTCGGGGCTGGAGGTGGACGCGCTGGGCGGCGCGCCCGGCGTCCTGACGGCCCGCTACGGCGCGCCCGCCGCCCGCAGCGACGAGGACCGCTATCGGCTCCTGCTCCGCGAACTCGAAGGCGTGCCCTGGGAGCAGCGTACGGCCCGCTTCCACGCCGTCGTTGCCCTGACACGGCCGGGGCAGCCGGTGGCGACGGTCGAGGGTGTCCTGGAGGGCTTCATCGGCTACGAGCCGCGTGGGGCGGGCGGCTTCGGCTACGACCCCGTCTTCTACGTGCCCGGCTACGACTGCCACCTGGCCGAACTCCCCGCCGACGTCAAGAACCGTATCAGCCACCGCGGCCGCGCCATCGAGGCGGCGCGACCGCTCCTCGCTCGGCTGGGTGATCACTGACCACTGTAGCGCTGACTTGAGGGGGCTGCTGACTGAAGTCAGCGCTACCTGCCTGCCGCCTATTGACCCCTAACCCCTGTCCCCTGTCCCCTAATTTCCAAAATTCGCTCTCCCCGTACATCCATCCACGCCGGACCAATCGTACATTGATAAACCAATTTGGCGCTGTGGACGGCGTGGAGGAGAGAGACCCCGTATGCGTATCCTGCTGTGGCTCGCACTCGCGGGCGTATTGCTGGCCGGCCTGGCCGGGCTGGCCTTCACCTTCGGGTTCGTGTTGAGCGCCCGTTCGGCGCTCGACACTCCCTCCAATCTCCAGATCAGTGTCGCTGACGCCGGCAAGGGCTTCCTCATCCCCGGCGCCTACAAGAGCCGCACCAACCCCGTCCAGACCAGCCCTGACATTCTGGCGGCCGGACGGCGCATCTACACGGCGCGCTGCTCGGTGTGTCACGGCTCGGATGGCAAGGCAACAGCAGTCACCGGGGCGAACATGTTCCCTCGCGCCGCCGACCTGACTGTCCAGCGCACCCAGGGCAAGTCGGACGGCGAGTTGTTCTGGCTGACCGAGAACGGTCTGCCCCACACCGGCATGCCGGGCTGGAAGAATGTGCTGAGCGAGCAGGAGATCTGGCAAGTCGTGACGTACATCCGCGAGTTGCCCAAGGGCGTGCCGCAGGCGGCCGCTGACACCGCCACCCCCGCCGCCGTCGCCGCCGCACCAGCCACGTCAGCCCCCACCAGCCCCACGGCCGTCCCTGCCTCGCCGACACCCCTGCCCCCGACGGCTGCCCCAACGACGGTCCCGACAAGCGCGCCCACAGCAGCCGCCCAACCCACGAGCGCGCCGGCCGCCGCGCCCACCAGCGCACCGCCCGCTCCGCCGACGGCGACACGCGTTCCGCCAACGGCCGTCCCCCCGACAACCGCCCCACCCCGCCCCGCCGCTGCTGCGACCGTCACCATCTCTGACTACGCCTACGCGCCCGAGGCTATCACCGTCGCGCCCGGCACCCGCATCGTCTGGACCAACAAGGACGCCGACGTCCACACGGTGACATCCGTCGGCAATAACCTGTTCGACTCGGGTGAGTTCGGGACAGACGGGACATTCACCTTCACCTTCAGTCAACCGGGCGAGTACAACTACTACTGCGTCCCGCACGACTACATGAAGGGCAAGGTCATTGTCCGTTAAACTGGCTTTCGTCGGCCCGAAACGCGGCTATTCGGGCCGAGTAGCACTTGGTAACGCTCTCAAAAAGCCCTGTACAAGGAGGGAATGTTGATGCCCAAGCTCCGCTGGTCGATGCTGCCGATGGCCGTCCTGGCCCTGGCGCTCATCGCCCTCTTCCCCCTCATCACCGCCGCCGCGCCACCCCAGGATGCGGCCGCCGGCCAGAAGACGTGGGACGCGAAACTGTGTAAGAGTTGCCACGGCCCGCAAGGCGAGGGCAAGCTGGCCGCGCCGCTGGCCGGCTACCCCAAGACGGCGGCCGACGCCATCGCCCAGGTCCGCAACCCACGCCAGAACATGCCCAAGTTCTCCGCGCAACAGGTCAGCGACCAGGAGATCACCGACATGGTGGACTACCTGAAGACGCTGCCCCGCCCGGCCAGCTTCACCCCGGTCCGCTACGAGGCGAAGGCCGACGACCCGCCAGGCAAGGTCATCTTTAACCAGAAGCGCTGTGTCGGCTGCCACGGCGAAGACTTCTCGCGCACGGCGGGCTTCGTCGTCCAGTCGGGGCGCACGTCGCTCAGTGAGGCCGACGTGACCAAGCAACTGCGCACGCCGCGCCAGAACATGCCCATGTTCTCCGAGACTCAGGTGACGGCCGACGACATCAAGGCGCTGACGCCATTCCTGAACGCCGCCGTCGTCAAGGCTGCCCAAGGCTCAGCCGCTGCGCCGGCCGCGCCCGCTGCTGCCGCCACCCCAGCCGCGCTGCCGACGACGGGCGGTGAGTTGCCAACGCTGGCGATGGGCCTGGTCGGCCTGCTCGGCCTCGTCTCGGCGGGCGTTGGGCTGGCCCTGCGTCGCTTCCGCCGCTAGCGTGGGCCGAGGGGAGTAGCCGCCTCCTGCTCCGAGCCTCTCGCTGTCAGTCCGAGAGGAGCGAGGAGTCCGCTCTGGGAACGCTGGCAGAGGAGATGCCTCACTGCGTTCGGCATGACAGTCATAACATCAGCCCCCGCTCTCACAACGAGACGCGGGGGCTGAAGATTCCGGACAGAGACAGAATTGACAGAATAAACAGAACAGGTCTCTTTTTACATTCTGTAGATTATGTTAATTCTGTCTAGACGGATTGGGGAGGGGACCAATCGGGGACGGTTTGGCCGCTGAGGAGACCCTCCCAAGTCTCAGCGGGGCGAATGACGCGCCAGCGGTCCCCCTGGACGGCGACCTCGGCCGGGCGCGGGCGGCTATTGTAGTTGGAGGCCAGGGCGTAGCCATAGGCGCCGGCGTCCATGACCGCGACGCGGTCACCGCTACGCAGGGCAGGCAGCGCCCGGCCGCGCCCAACCACGTCAGCGCTCTCACAGTTGGGGCCGACGACGGCGGCGCTCAGGGCCAAGGGCGCGGTGGCCACGGGTAGGATGGCGTGGTAGGCTTCGTACAGCGACGGGCGGATGAGGGCATTCATGCCGGTGTCGAGGACAACGCGGTCGCTGTCGGCCCCGTGCTTGACGTGCAGTACCTGACCCAGCAGGACACCCGCCGGGGCGATGATGGAACGACCCGGCTCAAGCGCGAGTTGCAGACCCAGGTCAGCCACGCGGGGCAGAATAGCCCGCGCCAGGTCGGCGGGGGTCAGCACAGGCGCGTCTTTAGCCGTCACGCTGTCCCAACGGTGGTAGTCGATGCCCAAGCCGCCGCCGATGTCCAGCAGGCGCAGCGGCAGGCCGCGGGCCTGCACATGCCTCGCCAGGTCGGCAATGACGTCCACCGCCGCCACCAGCGGCTCCAGCTCGCTGATCTGCGAGCCGATGTGGCTGTGCAGGCCGACCAGTTCGAGTGAGGGAGTGGCGGCCACCCGTGCCGCCGCCGCCTCGACCTCGGCCAGCGCGACGCCGAACTGGCTGGACGCGACGCCGGTTGAGATGTGGCGGTGGGTGTGGGGGTCGACGCCGGGGTTGACGCGGATGGACACCGGAGCGCGGCGCCCCAGCCGGGCCGCGACCGCCGCCACGCGCTCAATCTCCTCGACGGCGTCGATGTTGATGGACAAGACGTCGCCCGCGATGGCCGCCTGTAGCTCTGGGTCGGACTTGCCGTTGCCATTGAAGATGGTGCGCGGGCCGGGGACGCCGGCTGCCTGGGCGACGCGCAACTCGCCGCCGGAGACAACGTCGGCCCCCGCGCCGAGCGCCCGCAGCCAGGCGCACACGGCCAGCGACGCGTTGGCCTTATACGCGTAGCAGAGCAAGGCGTCGGGGAAAGCGTCGGCGTAGGCCCGATAGCGGCGCGCGAGCTCGTCGAAGGAGTAGACATACAGAGGTGTCCCCAGCGCGTCGGCGAGGGCGGCCAGGGACACAGCTTCGGCGTGCAGCACGCCGTCACGATACGTAAAGGCGGTCATGGTCTCTCTCGGCTAGCGGGCGGCGGTGCGGATGTCAGGACGAGCGGCCACGCCATCGGGGCGGACGAGCAGGAGGGGCAGGTGGCCGCGATGCAGGACCTCGGCGGCAACGCTGCCATAGAGCATACGGCTCATGCCCGAGCGACCGTGGGTCGCCATGACCACGAGGTCCGCGCCTGACGCGGCGCTCTCGTCCAGGATGGCCTGGGCAGGCGGGCCGACACGCACCAGGGGCTGGGCGCGCACGCCCTGGGCCTTGAGGCTGGCGGCGACGGCGGCCAGGTAGCGGTCGGCCTCGCTGGGCGGCTCGGCGACGAGGGGGGCGGGTAATTGGGAGGCGCTGATCTCGGCTTCAACCACCGTGGGCAGAGCGGGCGGCGCGACGCGCAGCAGGACCACCGTCCAGTCCAGGGCGCGGGCCAGGGCTGTCGCGTAGGGCAGAACAGCCTCGGCGAAGCCAGAGCCGTCCAGCGGGACCAGGATGCGCGGTCGGACGCCGCGATCGCGGGGCGCGCCAGGGGCGGCGCTGCCCATGCGGACGATCCACACGGGGACCGGGCTGTGGGCCAGGACGGACTCGGTGACGGAGCCGTAGACGAAACGGCCCAGGCCGGAGCGGCCGTGCGTCGTCATCATGATGAGGTCGGCGCGGCGGACCTCGGCCTCCATGAGGATGCCCTCCTCGGGTGGAGCCAGCGGCGCGACACACTCGAGGTCCAGCAGGTCATTGTAGCGGCGGGCGATAGTCTGGAGGTAGGCCTGAGCATCGTGGACGGCCTGCAACTGAGCCTTGCCCTCATCCGTGCCCGGCAGGCTATGAGCCACGGCGGCGCGCACCAGGATGAGGCGCCCCCCCGTCGATTGGGCGACGGCAGCCGCGATGGGCAAGGCACGCTCACTCAGCGATGAGCCATCCAACGGGATCAGAATACGCCTAAACATACGACCTCCAGCCTTACTTACTTACGGACTCAATATGTGTCGAAGGGCGCCGAAGGAGTATTAGCTGTCTCCTTCGGCGCCCTATCGGGGTAGGATAGGGTATGTACCCTATCCTACAGGCCACTGACACTTACTTCGCGGGAGTTGGTGCGCCCGCCGATTCGCGGCTCAACTGCAGGCTCTTCCAGGGCGTGCCCAGCCAGCGGAGCAGGAAGTAGTCGGCGCCGTAGTAGCCAGCGATCTTCCAGGCCAGCACGAGGAAGATGGACAGGCCGAGCAGGAAACCGTTGCTGCTGGCGGAGCCGGCCATGATGAAGTTCCAGTTCATGAACGCGCCAGCGAAGGCGGCCAGACCCACGAACGCGCCGATAATCAGACCGACCGCGATGGCCAACTCACCGTAGGCGACGAGCTTGGCGAACCAGGTGTAGGCCTGCGCGTCGATGAGGGACTGCAGGAAGCCCCGATACCAATCGTAAGTGATAGCCGGCTTGGCGGGCGCGGCGGGAATGGCGACAGCGTTCATCCAGAACTTCTTGAGCGACTCACCCGTCTGGACCCAGCCTGGATCGCTAATCTTGTGCGAGGCGGCATCCCACCACTGCAGGCCGACCCAGACGCGGACCAGGAGCCAGAACCACGCCATGCGCGTGTCGGAGAACAGGAAGCGAGCCACCGGCGGATCCTGGATGACGGTACCCTTGCGATTCACGATAGCGGACATGAGACTTTCCTCCTGAAGGAAGTGTGAGATGGATTGGTGTTGGGACTATTTGGTTTGGGACTGTACGACTTGCGTCGATGGTCCTAGTATAGGGGATTTTCCGCAAATGTGTGTTAGATTCCCACAACTTTGCGTGGTGGTCTCACCACAATCTGCGCGAACAAATCACCACATTACCCTCCGTAGAAATCACCACGCGTGGTGCGGGTTGTCTCCGTGCGGCAAAACTCGTATTATAAAGGAGTGTCAGAGTCAAAGCTGGACGAGGATTGTTATGACTGTACTTGATAGCGTGGCGCTGGGCGAGGGATTTCGCGGCCTGCTGGAGGCGGCGCCGGATGCCATTGTCATCGTCAATGAGCGGGGCGTGATTGTCGCCGTCAACGCCCGCGCGGAGCGGCTGTTCGGCTACGAGCAGGGGGAATTGCTCGGCCAGCCGATTGAGATCCTGCTGCCCGACCAGATGCGCGAGCTGCACACGGGCCACCGCCGCGACTATACGAGCCGCCCGGAGACCCGCCCCATGGGCATCGATCTCGACCTGGTCAGCCGCCGCAAGGACGGCACGGTCTTCCCCGTCGAGATCAGCCTCAGCCCGTTCGAGAGCGACCGGGGACCGTTGGTCATCAGCGTCATCCGCGACATCAGCGAGCGCAAGCGGGCCGCCGATGAGTTAGAGCGGCAAGTCGAGCAGCGGACGGCGCACCTCAACACCCTGCTCCAGTTTAGCCAGGACCTGCTGACGGCGCGCACCCTCGACGGGATGCTCCAGCAGGCCATCCGCCAGGCACTGGCCGTCGCGCCGGAGGCCCAGCGGGGCGCGATCTACCTGTACGACGAGGAGACGGCCGACCTGGCGCTCCACGCGAGCAGCGGTTTCGAGCAGCTCCCCCCGCTACGCCTGCCCACGAGTCTGGGTATCTTGGGCCTGGCGTTCAAGGAGCGGCGGACGTTCGTCCTCAGCTCGGTGGCGGAGTACCACGCCCTGGCCCCCGGCACGACGCGCGACAAGTGGGACCGCACCATCCACAACTTCCACCTCAAGACCGCGCCGAGCGGCGCGCTGGCTATTCCCCTCATCACGCACAACCAGGCGGTGGGGGCGATGCTCCTACTGCGCGAAGGGGGCGACGGGCCGTTTGCGGCCCACGCGCGGGGCGTGTTGGAGACGCTGGGCAACCTGGCGGCGACGGCCATCAGCGAGGAGCGCAGCCGCCGCGAGGCCAAGACGCTGTCGTCCCAGGTGGCGAACCTGGAGGAGCAGCACCGTCAGATGGAGGAGCGACTGAACTACGCCGAGGCGGGCATGCTCCAGGCGGCGCGGCTGGCGGCCGTAGGGCAACTGGCCGCGTCGATTGCTCATGAGATCAACAACCCGCTGTACGCGGCGCGCAACTGCCTGTACCTCCTGGAAGACGACCTGCCGCCCAACCTCAAGGAGTCGTCCTACCTGACGCTGGCGCGCGACCAGTTGGACCGCATCGCGGGCATCATCGGGCGCATGCGCAACTTCTACCGGCCGCCGCGCGGCGAGATGGCCCCCCATAATCTGAACTACTTGCTGGAAGAGACGCTGACGCTGGCCGGGCTAAACCTGCGCCACGGCGCCATCCAGATGATTTTTACCCCAGACCAGAACCTGCCAGAGGTGATCTGCAACGGCGACCAGTTGCGCCAGGTGTTCCTCAACCTGGTGATGAATGCCATCGACGCCATGCCCAACGGCGGCACGCTGACGGTGCGCACCATGGCCCTCGCCAACGCGTCGCTGGTGGAGGTACGCGACACGGGCATCGGGATCCCGCCGGAGATCCGCGACCGCATCTTCGAGCCGTTCTTCACCAACAAGGCGAGTGGGACAGGGTTGGGGCTGGCGATTAGCGGCCATATTGTGACGCAGCACGGTGGGCGCATCGAGGTCGAGAGCGAGATGGGGCAGGGCAGCACCTTCCGCGTCATGCTGCCCTATCACCAGTGACCTGTGCTATAATACCCTTTTGAGCCGGATACCGATGTTTTGAGGGAGACATTCATGCCACAAGCAGCGCAAATCCTGGTGGTCGACGACGAGGCGCCCATCCGCATGACGATGACCGAGATTCTCAAGCGCCAGGGCTACGACGTCGTGGCGGCGACGACCGGCGAGGAGGCCCTGGAGGAGATTTACCAGCGCCCCTTCGACCTCCTCCTCATCGACCTCAAGCTGCCCGGCATCGACGGCGTCGAGGTGGCGCGGCGGTCGCGCGAGCGCCAGCCCGACGCGGCGGTTATCATCCTGACCGGCCACGGCTCATTGGAGAGCGCCATGGAGGGCATTCACCTGGGCGTCTTCGACTACATGCTCAAGACCTCCAGCCCCCAGGACGTAGTGGCGCGGGTGCGGACGGCGCTGCAGCAGCGAGAGGAGGAGCGGCGCAAGAAGCAGTTGCTCGGCACGCTGCAGTCGGTGCTGACCGAGTTGCAGGGGCCGGAGAATGGCACGACGCACGAGGGGCCGCACGGCGAGGAGTGGATCTCCATTGGCGAACTGCAAATCTCGACCTGGAAGCAGACGGCGCGCCTCGGCAACCGGCTGCTGAACCTGACGCCGACCGAGTTCCGCGTTCTCGTCTGCCTGGCCCAGCAGGCGGGGCAGGTGATGACCTACCAGCAGATTGTCCGCTGCGCCCAGGGCTACGACACCGACGCCTTCGAGGCGACCGAACTCGTCAAGCCGCACATCTATCACCTGCGCCAGAAGGTCGAGCCGGACCCGTCGAACCCGCGCTATATCCTGACGGTGCGTGGGACGGGCTACCTGCTGGCCGTCGGGGGCGAGCGGGAGTGAGGGGGCGAGGACGTCATGGCCGGTGAGACCATTCTGGTCGTCGAGGACGAAGTCAAGATTGCCGACTTGATTCGGCGCGGCCTGATCTACGAGGGCTACCAGGCCCAGGTCGCCAACGACGGGCCGACGGCGCTGTCGATGGCGCGCGACACGCCGCCCGACCTGGTGGTGCTGGACGTGATGCTGCCGGGGTTGGATGGGTTGGAGGTGTGCCGCCGCCTGCGCGCCGGCTCCGACGTGCCCATCCTGATGCTCACGGCGCGTGACGCCGTCCGCGACCGCGTGGCGGGCCTGGACGCCGGCGCCGACGACTACCTGGTCAAGCCGTTCGACTTCGACGAGTTACTGGCGCGGGTACGGGCGCTGCTGCGGCGGCGCTTTAGCCGCGTCGAGGCGACGCCCAACGAGGTGCTGCGCTTCGCGGACCTGACGCTGAACCCGGCGACGCGCCAGGCCATGCGCGGCGGCCGCTTGCTCGAACTGACGGCCAAAGAGTACGACTTGCTGGAACTCTTCCTGCGTCACCCGCGTCAGGTACTTACGCGCGATGTGATCTACGACCAGTTGTGGGGCTACGACTTCGGGGGCGAGTCGAACATCATCGAGGTGTACGTGCGCTACCTGCGGGCCAAGATGGAGGCCAACGGCGAGCCCCGCCTCATTCAGACGGTGCGCGGCGTCGGCTACGCGCTCCGCGAAGATTAGTGATTTGGTATGTCGTTACGCGCCCGCCTGACAATTTGGTACGTGGGGCTGCTGGCGATTATCCTGATCGCCTTTGCCCTCGTCATCTATACCCTCCAGCAGCGGTCGGCGCTGGGCGAGGTCGATGCCGAGTTGCAGACCTACACGCGGGCGCTTATCAGCGTCGCCAGCCGCGACTTGCTCATCAAGTACGTCAACGGCACGGCCCCCGACATGACCCCGCGCGGCGAGGTCGTCCCCACCTTCACCGGCTCGCAACTGTTTGTCCAGTTCTCTGACCTGTTCGGCCAGTTGGGGACGCAGTCGCCCAAGCTGCGCGACGAGCACATCCCGCTGGACGACGAGATGCGCGAGTGGGCCAACCAGGGCCGCGCCACCAAGCGCACCGTCGAGCTGCCCAACGGGACGCTGCTGCGTGTCTACACCGAGCCGGTCATCGTTGATAACCTCGTCATCGGCTACATCCAGGTGGCGCGCACCATCAACGCCGTGGCGGACAGCCTCAAGCGGCTGGCGACGCTGCTCGTGGTAGGCATCGGGCTGGCGCTGGCGCTGGCCGGGCTGGTGGGTGTCCTGCTGGCCGAGGCGGCCCTTCGCCCCATCGACAGCGTGACCCAGACGGCGCTGCGCATCACCCAGACCGACGACCTGAGCCGCCGCATCCAGTTGCCGCCCAGCGCCCCCCAGGACGAGGTTGGGCGGTTGGCCTCGACGTTCAACCTGATGCTCGACCGCATCGAGATTCTGTTCGAGACGCAGCAGCGCTTTATCGCCGACGTGTCCCACGAGCTGCGCACGCCGCTGACGACCATTCGCGGCAACCTGGCCCTCATCAAGCGCAGCGGCGAGGTGGACCCCGACTCGCTGGCCGCGATGGAGGGGGAGGCGGACCGCATGGCGCGGCTGGTGCGCGACTTGCTGCTGCTGGCCCAGGCCGACGCGGGGGTGACGCTGCAGCGCTCGACGGTCGAGTTGGACAGCCTGCTGCTGGAGGTCTACCGTCAGACGCGCATCATTGCCCAGCAGACGGGGAGCGGCGTGACCGTCCGGCTGGGGGCGGAGGACCAGGCGACGGTCCAGGGCGACGCGGATCGCCTGCGCCAACTCCTGCTCAACCTGGCCGAGAACGCCGTGAAGTACACGCCGCCGGGCGGGCACGTGACGCTGGGGCTGGTGCGGCAGGACGGCTGGGTCAAGGTGACGGTGAGCGACACGGGCATTGGCATCCCGGCGGAGGACGTGCCCCACATCTTCGAGCGGTTCTACCGCGTGGACAAGGCGCGCTCCCGGGAGAAGGGCGGGACGGGGCTGGGGCTGTCCATCGCGCAGTGGATTGCGCAGGCGCATGGCGGGCGGCTCGACGTGGCGAGCCTGGTCGGGCAGGGGACGACGTTCACCCTCAGCCTGCCGACGGTCGCCGGGACGCCCGCGCCGACAGCCCGCGAGCTGGCCGCGACGCACTCCTAGCCGATTGACGATTGACAATTGACGATTGAAGCGCGGCTTAGAGGTCTCTCAGGCAGGTCTCAGCCGTCTTTTAACAAAGTCTCAGCGCGCGCTTATCTGCTCTCGCTATCATACCAGTGCGTGTTGTGTGGGACGCGTGGCGTCCTCCGGGGGGAGAAGGGAACGGGGACGCCACGCGGCACACAACGCGTCGTGCAGAACGCAACCATACGCACTGATTTGAGGAGAGAGACAGATGTCTAAGCGAGCTATCGCGCTCATCGCGCTGCTGAGTATGATGGTCGTCACCCTGGTGGCGGGAACGGTCGGCGGTATCGTCGGCTTCGCTGCGGCGCGGCTGGCCGCGCCCGCGCCCGCCGAGGTCCGGGTCTCGCAGCCCGCGTCGGCCCCCGCGTCGGCAGGCAGCCTGCCGTTGGCCCCGGCGGCCCCGTCTGCGCCGTCGGCGGCGCAGGGCGGCGATATTGTGGCGGTGGTGGACAAGGTGAAGCCGGCCGTCGTCCGCATCGAGGTCGGCAACGGCTCTGGCTCGGGCGTCATCATCGACGAGCAGGGCTACATCCTGACCAACAACCACGTCGTCCAGGGCGGGCGGTCGTTCCAGGTCCGGTTCGACAACGGCGACACGGCCCCAGCCCGCCTGATTGGGACGTTCCCGCAGTACGACCTGGCCGTTATCAAGGTAGACGTGAAGGTCCCGGCCGTCGCCGCCCTGGGCGACTCGACCAAGCTCAAGGTGGGCGAGCGTGTGGTGGCCTTCGGCAGCCCGCTCGGCAAGTACACGAACACTGTCACGACGGGCATTGTCAGCGGCACGAACCGCACCCTGGGTGGCATCGGCGGCCTGATCCAGCACGACGCGCCCATCAACCCGGGCAACTCGGGCGGCCCGCTGGTCAACATGGCGGGTGAGGTGGTCGGTATCAACAGCATGGTGGACCGCAGCGGTATGGGTGACGCGGCGCAGGGCCTGGGCTTCGCCATCCCCAGCAGCGTGGCGCGGCCTGTCGCCCAGCAGCTCATCGCGGGCAAGCAGCCGGAGTACCCCTACATGGGCGTTAGCCTGGAGCCGGCCTCGGGCGGCATGAAGGTCGCGTCGGTCGAGCCGACGTCGGGCGCGGCGAAGGGCGGCCTGCGTGAGGGCGACGTCATCACGGCCATCGAGGGCCAGCCCATCACGGCGGACACGGCGGTGTCGGCGCTGCTCGCCAACTACTCGGTCGGGCAGACAGTCCAGGTCCAGGTGGTGCGCGACGGCCAGCCGGTGACGCTGAGCGTGACGCTCGGCAAGCGCCCGGCGACGAACGGGTAACGCGGCTTCTTCGGCGCTGAGGCGGTTTCCTCACCGCTGAGGGCGCGGAGGACGCGGAGGAGATTATTGTTCCATATCCTCTGCGCCCTCTGCGCCCTCTACGGTGAGGTCTGGCGACGCCTGGCGTGGGCGACAGCCGTGTGGTCTTGGCGAGAGAATGCGAGAGGAAACGAGGATGGCGCGGGCCGTCCTCTTTCCTCGTTTCTGCTGAATCAACAAAGAGGAGAAATCGCTTATGGAACCCACACCTTCACCCCGCCGGGGACCCTCGACCCTGGCCCTGGTGGGCCTGACCATCCTTGGTATCTTGCTGGGGTGCATCCTCGGCTCGTTCCTGGGTGGGGCGGGCGGCTTCCTGGCCGGTCGCACCACCGAGCAGCGCAACAGCCAGGCGCTCCAGCAGCAGGTGACAGACTTGCAGCGCCAGTTGCGCGACGCCCAGACACGCCC
>CAZLBQ010000142.1:7547-12427 GCA_964557745.1 uncultured Anaerolineales bacterium | reverse complement strand
ATTTGCAGAATGAACAGAACAGGACCCGATGATATTCTGGCAATTCTGGTAATTCTGTAAATTCCGTCTCTATCTTAGTCTGAGGAGTTAGCGTGACGCGTAGAACGTTAGCGATTGTGGCCGGGGTGGTGGTGCTGTTCGTGTGTATCGTATGTGTGACGCCGGTGGCGGTGTGGTTTGGCGTGCCGCAGGTGCGGACGGCGCTGCTCGGTGAGCCGGCGGCGGTTCCGACCCTCACCCCCCTCCCGCCGCCGTCGGGCTACGGACTGACGCCGACGGCGGCTCAGCCCCCTCTCCCCCAGGGGGAGAGGGGAGGGACGGCGCCGACGCTCGCGCCCGGCCAGGCTCCTACCAACACCCCGCGCCCCCAGCCGACGGTGGGTAGCGACGGGCCGCGCCCGGCGGCGCCGGTCCTCACCCCCCTCCCGCCGCCGTCGGGCTACGGACTGACGCCGACGGTCGAGCCGGACATTGTCCAGCGGCTGGCGGACACGCGCCCGCCGGACCGTGACCTATACGCCCTGACGGAGCAACTCAAGAAGACGGGGCCGATCCCGCGCAACGTGCCGCGCGCGCCGGAGCCGCACAAGGTGGGCGACAAGGCGACGTTCTGGGTCAACGACCAGTCGGGCAAGCGCTACTACGAGATGGTGGCGACGCTGCGCTACGTCACCGACCACGTCTACATGTGGGTCGAGGACGGCGTCAACGCCAGTGACGAGGCCATCCGCCGCTCGGCAGACGTGTTCGAGAAGCGCATCTACCCAACGACGCGCCAGTACTTTGGCGAGGAGGCCTCGCCCGGTATCGACGGCGACGTCCACCTCTACATCCTCAACGGCAAGATTCCCGACGTGGGCGGCTACTTCTCCAGCGCCGACACCTATCCCCCGGCCGTCAACCCGTACAGCAACCAGCACGAGATGTTCTACATCAACGTCGACGGCTACCCCATCGGGACGGCGGGCTACGAGGGGACGCTGGCCCACGAGTTCCAGCACATGATCCACGCGGCTTACGACAACAGCGAACCAAGCTGGATCAACGAGGGCTTGTCGGAGTTGTCGGCGCGGCTCAACGGCTACGGCGGTTCGCGCTTCTCGGGCGCGTTCACCGCCAACCCTAACACACAGTTGACGGCGTGGGCCGATGAGACCGGGCAGACCGGCCCCCACTACGGCGCGGCCTACCTGTTCGCCAGCTACGCCTTCGACCGCTTCGGGGCCGCGTTCATCAAAGACCTGGTGACGGAGCGGGGGCTAGGCGTCCAGGGCTACGAGGCGGCGCTCAAGAAGGTCCAGCCGGGCCTGACGTTCGAGGACGTGTTCAAGGACTGGGTCATCGCCAACACCCTGGACGACCCGAAGGCGGCTGGCAGCCGCTACGGTTACCCTGACCTGGAGGTGAAGGCGAAGGCCGCGGGGACGCTGGACAAGGGCGGGGCGGTCCAGGGCGAGGTGGCGCAATACGCCGCGCAGTACTATCGCATTGTCGACAAGCAACCCGTGACCCTCAGCTTCAAGGGCGCGACGACCACCTCATTGATCCCAACGACGGCACGCAGCGGCCAGTACATGCTGTGGTCGAACCGGGGCGACAACATGGCCTCGACGCTGACGCGGGAGTTCGACCTGACGGGCGTGACGGGAGCGACACTGCAATTCGCCGCGTGGTACGACATCGAGGACGGCTGGGACTACGCCTACGTCGAGGTGTCGACCGACGGCGGGAAGACGTTTGACGTGCTCAAGACGGCACACACCCAGGAGTCGAACCACTTTGGCAACGCGTTCGGGCCGGGGCTGACGGGGCCAAGCGGCGGCCAGAAGGGCAGCCCGACGTGGGTGGACGAGACGGCCGACCTGACGCCCTACGCAGGCAAGAAGGTGCTGGTCCGTCTGCAGATGATCACCGACGACGCCGTGAACCTGGAAGGGCTGGCGGTGGACGACGTCCGCATCCCCGAACTGGGCTACACGGAGGACTTCGAGGGCGGCGACGGCGGCTGGCAGACGGGTGGCTGGGTGCGCACCAACGCGCTGCTGCCCCAGCGCTGGCTGGTCCAGGTCATCGAGCAGCGAGCGGGCGGGCCGCAGGTCAAGACCGTCCCCGTCGGACCGGACGGGACGGCGACGACCACCCTCGACGGCCTGGGCAAGGACGTCACTGAGGCGGTGTTGGTCGTCTCGGCCCTCGCGCCGGTCACCACGGAACGGGCAAAGTACGAGGTCAAGAGCCGGTGACGATTGACAAGTGGGCGGCGACGAGGGGGTGGGGATTGTGGACGTCCACGACCCGACCGAGCCGAAGGTGTGGAACGTCATCCGCATGAACGCGGGCGGGCTGGCCGCCGACAGTCGGACGCTCTACGTCGCCGACCTGGGATGAACACAGATCTGACTGATAGGGGCAGGCGCGCGCAAGCTTGCCCCTTCGCGTCGCGTATGTTAGAATGGACTACTTTTCCGCCGCCTGTGTCTTTTCCCCCATGACCTGAGGAGGTATAGCGTGAGATCGAAAGGAAGACGCCTCGTCGTCTCCGGCCTCGCCGTATTGGCGCTGGCCGTGGTCGTCGTGTGGGCCTTGAGCGGCGCGCCCGCCAGCGCCCAGTCCCCGACGACCGACAGCGGCCCCACCGCCCTGGCCCCGGAGACTAGCGTCACCACGGCCTCGGACGCCGCGTTGACCCGCCTCGGCGGCGAACTCGCCCAACTGGCCCAGAGTGGCAGCCAGAAACCGGTGCTCGTCACGGTGCTGATCAACTCAGACACCGTGAACCTCAACGGCATCGCCGAGCGCTGGCGCGCCACGGCCCTGCCCCTCGGCGAAGGCAAGACCATCGCGGCCCTCGTCCGCCCCGACCGCCTGGTCAAGTTGGCGTCGCTGCCCGGCGTCGTCGGCGTCGTGCCCCAGGGCCACAACCCGTCGCCCACCGGCAACGAGGACCGGCCCGCCGCCAAGCCGACGCGCCGCCAGGCCCCTAACAATCAGAAGACCGACCTGTGGTACGCCACCCAGAGCCTGGGCGCGACACGGGCCCTGGCCAACGGCTTCGATGGGGAAGGCGTCATCGTCGGCATCGAGGACTCAGGCGCTGACTTCGGCCACCCCGACCTGCACGGCACGTACGCCACCGACCCCGACCCCGCCTCGCCCTACTACGGTTTCCCGCTGGCGTATGACGACGACTCGGCGGCGAACTATGTCCTGAGCGGCGGCGACCCGACCGGCACGTACTACGCCGACAGCTCGCGCTCGTTCACGGCGACAGCGGCGGCCGGCATGACCGGCACCGTCGCCGTTCGCATCCCGGCCTATATTGGCCAAACGCCGACGGTCATCACCCAGACCATCACCTACCGCAACACGAGCAAGTCAGGCACGATCCACGTCGGCGCGCACCCCGACTCGACCTTGTGGCGTAGCAACGTCCGCATCAATGGTGTCACGTACACGGTGCCGGCCATCTTCCTCGTCGTCGACGAGGCAGCAGCAGGCAAGTATGACACCGTCTACGTTGACCTGGGCCGCCAGAGCAGCACGACAGGCGCGCTCGAAGCGACGTACGACTTCACGAGCGTCACGCCAGCGCGCCTCGGCCCAGGGCAGGACGCCACCGTCGCCGCCGACATTACGGGCGACGGCCTGGCCGACCTGTCCGGCGGCCTCGTGTACTTCATCGCCGACGGCGCGCACCACGTGCCGATCCTCGACTGGCTGTGGCAGCCCGACTTCGACCCGCCCGCCGCCGGCGCGCTGGTCGCCTTCTTCGGCGACTTCGATGGCGTCTCCCATGGCACCGGCGTGGCGTCGCAGATCGTCGGCCAGGGCCGCATCAAGAGTGTCTACGGCCAGAATGTCAATACACCCCCCCTGGGCGGCGTGACAGACGGCGACTTCATGCAGTTCGGCGTCGTCCAGGGCATCGCCCCGCGCGCCAAGGTTTTTGCAACTACGCCCTTGGGCCTGCCTAACCAGTGGTTCGCCCTGACCTTTGGCTACGATGGCCTGCGCAACACGGGCGACGATGCCCAGGTCATCAACAACTCATGGGGCTACCTACAGATTCCCCGCAGCCTGGAGGTCTTCGACTCGTTCGCCACATTCCTCAACGCCTCGAATCGCTCGCCGCGCACGCTGTTCGTCGTCTCAGCGGGTAACGGTGGCGCGGGGTATGGCACGGTTGCCAGCCCCTCGGCTGGCGCAACGACACTCTCGGTTGCCGCCGGTACCCAGTTCGGCCCCGATGATGTCAACTCCATCATCAGCGACACGCTGCAGATCACATCGGGCAACCCGGCCTCGTTCACCTCGCGCGGCCCCGACTTGCGGGGTCGGCCGGGCAACGCCGTCATGGCCGTGGGCAACAGCGCATCGGGCGCGGCGCCGCTGAACCTATCGAGCGACCCCGACGGCAATTACAACGGCAACACCGCCTGGGAGGAGTTCGGCGGCACGAGCCAGGCCGGTCCACAGTCAACCGCCGTCGCCGCCCTGGTCTACCAGGCCTACCGCCAGCGCACGGGGAACTGGCCGACGTGGGACGTGGCGCGCGCCCTCATCCAGTTCGGGGCCGACGACCACAACGTGGACGCTGCCATCCAGGGCGCCGGGACGGTCAACGCTGACATGTCGACGGCCATGGCGGGCGGCCTGTACGGCGCGGCGGCCTCGGCCGGGGAGTGGACAGCGGGCGACTATCGCGCTACGCGCTACCTCGACTTCCCCAACATTGTCCAGCGCGGCCAGAGCTACACCCGCGTCTTCACCCTGACCAACAATTCGGCCCTACCGGTGACCTACACCCTCGCCAGCGACCACCTCGTTGCCGTGGGCAGCCAGGACATCACCATCAGCGCCGACCTAGCGAAGGAGAGTCC
>CAZLBQ010000142.1:4899-7447 GCA_964557745.1 uncultured Anaerolineales bacterium | reverse complement strand
GCCGTCGATGTCTACGTCGACGGCGTGCTGGCCGTGCCTAACCTGGCCTACAAGTCGGTCACGCCCGCCTACGTCAACCTGGCGCCGGGCGCCCACACGGTCCGCCTGACCCCGGCCGGCAGCAACACGACGACCCTCCAGCAGACGGTGACTGTCTGGGGCGGCGCGGAGACCACCATCGCGGCGGTCAAGACGACGTCGGGAGTGGCGCTCCAGGCGCTGACCGACGGCAACCTGGCCCCGCCGAGCGGTCAGAGCCGCGTCCGCATCGGCCACTTCACACCGGGCGCGCCGCCGGTCGACATCTACGCCAACGGCCAGCGGGTGCTGACGGCCCTCGACTACCGCTCGACGCGGCTGCTGACCATCCCCAACGGCACGTATGCCATCTCGGTGACGGCCACGGGCGCGACGACGCCCATCCTGAGCCTGCCCGCTGTCCCGCTCAACGGGGCCAACGTCTCAGTGTTCGCCGTCGCGGGCGCGTCGGCGGGCGCGCTCGACACGGTCCTGGTCCCGGCCCTGGCGCGCACCCACTTCCCGTCGCACACGGCGGCGCTGCCCGTCGCGCTCAACGTGGCGGGGACGAGCGACCTCGGCCTCGGCAACGCGCTGCGCTTCGGCGGCTTGCCCGCCGGTAACACGCCCTATGATATCGGGCGCGTGTTTGGCCTGACCGACTGGCGTGGCAACGGCCACGAGCCGCAGGGAGATTGGCGGACCTTCTACGTGGATGTGCCTGACGCCAATGCGCCCATTACGGGCACGGCCTTCCTCGTCAACACGACGTGGAGCAACACTCCCACCGACATTGATGTGCATGTCTGGGGCCCGCGCGAGCGTGACGTCCTTCCCGACGGCCGACCGTTCATCAACTATGGCGTGGGATGCTGTATCGTGAATCCGGCCGTCTCCGGCCCCTACGATCTGGCGCGCAAGGCGCGCAGCGTCAGCACCTACCACGACGCCGACGGCAACCCCGGTACCGGGGGCGAGTCATTCAGCTTCCAAACGACGAGTGGTGGGGCGAGTGAATGGCTCACCGGGCCGTTGAGCAAGGGCCTTCACATCTTCTCGATGCAGAACGTCCTCTACGGCGGGGCGTCGCCGGCCGGTGTGCCCTTCACAACGAGTGTCGGCTCGGCCGTGGTCAGCCCGACGCGCGTGGAGGCCACAACGAGCCAACTCACCAGCACGTTCCAGGTGACGCTGACGGCATCGCTGGACCTGCCGGGTGTGGAAGCGCGCGCCTACGGTCTCAGTACCCCGACCGTCATCAGCGACGCCGTGGGGCAGGCCAACCCGCCGGAGAACCTGAGCGACCCCAACGGCAACAAGTTCTACCCGCTGACGGTTAACAACAGCGGCCTGCTGGACATCACGACCACGCCCAACGGCGACGTCCCGAACTACGACATCGACCTCTACCTGGAGCGGAAGGTGGGGACGACGTGGTCCATCGTCGCGCAGTCGACGGGCGGCACGGCGGAGGAGGAGATCCGTCTCACCCTGCCCCCCAACGGTGAGTACCGCGTCCACGTCAGCGGCTACAACGTGCCGCCGGGCGCGGGCTACACGCTGACTATCAAGAACGCCCAGGGCGCCGACCTGACGGTGTCCAATCTGCCGACGAGTAACATCCCGGCCGGCACACCGGTGCGTCTCACGGTGACGTACAACGCGGGCTTCAGCGGCACGCGGGAGGGCGTCGTGTTCGTCGGCCCGACGGGCGCGCCCACCGCGTTCACGATCCCCGTGACCGTGACCAGCACGCGGACATTCCTGTTCCTGCCGCACATCTCGCGCGGCCTGGCCGTCCCGACCCCGCGCCCGTAAGGGCCTCGTCCGTCAGACCCGACAGGTCTTGGAGACCTGTCGGGTCTTGCTGACTCTCAGGCCGACTGAAGTTGGCGCTACGGGTAGTCCGTTTCTCTCGTCAAGCAAACAGCCGCCCGTCGCGGGCGCGCATGAACAGGACGGGCGTGCCCCAGGCGCGGTTGTCGGGGTTGCACTCCTGGTAGAGGGCCAGGCGCGCCTGCGCCAGCGCCGCGTCGATGGGCAGGCCGTCAGCGAGGGCCTGGTAAAACTCGGCGGCGAAGGTCTTGGCCGCGTCGTCGGCGATGGGGTACTGCATGGCGACGACGGCGGGGACGGCGGCCAATTGGACGAGCTTGTCGCCCAACCCGGCTAGCTGCTCCGTCGCCGACGACTGGCCGCCCTCACACGCGTTGAGGACAATCAGCCGAATGTCCTGGAAGGTGTTGAAGAACAGGGCGAAACCGTCCTCGTCCATGAGGCGCGCGCCGCCGCTGTCATCGGGCAGGACGACGTAGCCGGTATTCTTGCGGACGTCGACAGCGGCGGTGGCCGGGCGGACAAAGCCGCGATCGGCGGGCGGCGCGGCGGGCGCGGTGGGGTCCAGGGGGACGGCGCGCAGGCCGTCGTCACTGCGCTCGACGCGGAGGCGGGCGTCCTGGGTGGCAAAGACGGCGTGGCCGCTGTACTGGACGATGTGGTAGACGTTGTTGCGCAACTGGCGGCGGATGTC
>CAZLBQ010000142.1:0-4799 GCA_964557745.1 uncultured Anaerolineales bacterium | reverse complement strand
GCCGACCTGCTGGGAGTTGGCGCGGCCGAGGGTAGCGAAGTAGGCGTCGCGCACGTCGTCCACCAGCAGGGCCGTCATCAGGCGCTCGCCGAGGGCCTGGACGGTGGCCGTATTGAACTGCGCCTGAGCCAGGGCGGCCAGACCGGCGGTGATGGCCGGCTCGTCGAGGCGGAGAACCGTTGTCCCGCTGACCTCGCCAACCGGGGAGGAGAAGACGTGGACCTCGTACTCGTCGGCGCTGCCGGCGCGGATGGCGACGTCGAAGTCCACGTACTGCCAGCGCTGGCCGGCGGGGACGGGGGTCGGCGTCGAGGGGCGGGTCAGGCTTTGCCCCCCCTGGTTCGACGGGGAGGTACTGACGGGCTGCTGGCTGCCCCCAACCGGCTCGACGCGGTTGGGGGGCGCGGCGGGCGCGCCGCCTATCACAAAGGCGGACACATCGATGTCGCCACGGTTGGCCTGGATCCAGGTGATGAGGCGCGGAACTTGCTGGCGCTGGAAGAGGTACTGGAGGAGGTCGAGGACCTTCTCGGCCTTGGTGTCGCCGCCGAGGTTGTCGTAGTCGATGCCCAGGTCGTAGCAGATGCCCTTCAGCTCGTCGAGGCTGAAGCGGCCTTGGAGAGTGGTGCGCAGCGCGACGCGGTCGTAGTCGGGCATGGTCCGAATCCTTTGTTATCCCTCGTCTTGCCTGGTCGTATTATACCCCGCGTCCCCAGCCTGTCAACGAGACGGCGTGCGCCCATTTCCTTGACACCCCCTCTAGCGGAGAGTACAATTCGGGCGCGAGGGCGACCGGGGCCGACTGAAGTCGGCGCTACAACTGAGTCTCACCTTCAACTAGCAACCCTCCAAGAGGCCTCATGCGCGAAGTCACGGTGGCGGTGGTGCAGGCCAAGCCCGAGCTGGGCACGGTCCAGCAGAACCTGGCCCACATGTCGGACATCATCGACGAGATTGCCCGCCGCCAGAAAGTCGACCTCATCGTCTTCCCCGAACTCATCACCACCGGCTACGAGGTCGGCGTCGGCTTTACCGAGTTGGCCGAGCGCATCCCCGGCCCCAGCGTCAACATCATGGCGCAGCGGGCGCGCGAGTTCAACGTCCACATCGCCTTTGGCTTCGTGCTCAAGGAGCGCGTCGAGTCGGTCCTGTATGACGCGGCGGTGCTCATCGACAACGAGGGCGAGGTGCTGGGCGAGTACCGCAAAATCCACCTCAAGAGCGAGGAACGCATGACGTTCCGCCCCGGCTTCAAGCTGCCGGTGTTCGAGACGGCGTTTGGTGACGTCGGGCTGCTCATCGGCTGGGACCTGGCGTTCCCGGAGGCGGCGCGCAGCCTGGCCCTCGACGGGGCCGAGCTCATCCTCGCCCTCGCCAACTGGGAGGAGCCGCACGTCGAGGAGTGGCGCGCCTACGTGACGGCGCGCGCCTTCGAGAACTCGATGTACGTGGCGGCGGCCAACCGCGTCGGCGAGGAAGTGACCCTCAACTTCTTCGGCCAGAGCATGATTGTCGGGCCGCGCGGCGAGGTGTTGGCGCTGGTGGACGAGCCGGGCGAGGGCTACGGCGTGGCCCAACTCGACCTGGACCAGGTGCGCCGCTACCGCGAGGAGTTCCAGATTATCCAGAGCCGCCAGCCGGCGGTCTATCGGTCGCTGGTTCGGAAGTACTGATTCGCCCCACCGGTGTGGCCGCTTGGTCGACGAAAGTCGGCGCGAGGGCTGGGGCGGAAAGACCGAGTCATCATGTTAGCTGTTCACGACCTGTGCCTGATTGGCGGTAATGCCAACCGTCCGCTCGCCGAGGCCATCGCCCAGTACCTGGGCCGACCTCTAGCCAAGACCACGATTGCGACGTTTAGCGACGGTGAAGTGCGGGTCCAGATCGGCGAGAACGTGCGTGGGACGGATGTCTATGTCGTCCAGCCGACGAGCGCGCCGGTCAACCACCACCTGATGGAGTTGTTGATCATCATCGACGCGCTACGCCGCTCGTCGGTGCACCGTATCACCGCCGTCATCCCCTACTATGGCTACGCGCGGCAGGAGAAGAAGACGGCGGGACGCGAGCCGATCTCGGCCAAGCTGGTCGCCAACCTGATTGTGACGGCGGGCGCCAACCGCGTCGTCGCCGTGGACCTGACGACGCGCGCCATCGAGGGCTTCTTCGACATCCCTGTCGATCACCTGCGCGCCAGCCACCTGCTGGCCGACTACCTGCGCGCCCAGTTGCCCCCCCAGCATACCACGATTGTCTCGCCCGACGAGGGCGCCGTGGACCGCGCCTCGCGCTTCCAGTACCGCTTCAGCAAGGAGGCCGGGTTCGCCATCGTCCTCAAACACCGCCCCAGCCCCGACGTGAGCGAGGTGCGCGGCATGATCGGCCACGTCCAGGGCCAGACGTGCATCCTGGTGGACGACATTGTCTCGACGGGCGGGACACTCATCCAGGCGGCCGAGATGCTGCTGGAGCACGGGGCACGGGAGGTCTACGCGGCAGTCACGCACCCGGTCCTGTCGCCGGGGGCGGCCGAGCGCCTCCAGGCCAGCCCCATCCAGGGCATCTTCGTCACCAACACCATCGACGTGCCCGAAGACAAGCGTTTCCCCAAGCTGACGGTGCTCAGCGTCGCGGAGTTGCTGGCCGAGGCCATCCGCCGCATCCACGAGTACCGCTCCGTGAGTGAGCTATTCGGCTAACGACGGCCAACCGCTGGCGGCAGCCTGGTGGTCTGTCGTCGCTGGTCAGCGGTCGCAGCGCTTAAGGAAGGACCCATGTCAACGCAGACAATAAGCCACACCCAGCAGAATAATCCCTATCAGAACGCCCTCCTGCAGTTGGACAAAGCGTTGTCCTTCCTGGACGTCGACAAGGGCGCCGCCGAGGTGCTGCGCCGCCCCCAGCGCGAGTTGACCGTCCGCTTCCCGGTTGAAATGGACGACAACTCGACGCGCATGTTTACCGGCTACCGGGTTCACCACTCCCTGGTACGCGGGCCGACGAAGGGCGGCATCCGCTACCACCCGCAGGTGGACATCGACGAGGTGCGGGCGCTGGCGATGTGGATGACGTGGAAGTGCGCCGTCGTCAACATCCCGTACGGCGGGGCTAAGGGTGGCGTCGTGGTCGACCCTCGCAATCTGTCGGCGCGTGAGATGCAGAAGCTCACCCGCCGCTACGCGACCGAGATTAGCGTCCTGATGGGCGAGGAAGAGGACATCCCAGCGCCCGACGTCAACACCAACCCGCAAACAATGGCGTGGATTATGGATACGGTGTCCATGCACGCGGGCCACTCGGTGCTGGGCGTGGTGACGGGCAAGCCGGTCGAGGTCGGCGGCTCGCTGGGCCGCGTCGAGGCGACAGGGCGTGGCGTGATGTACGCGGCGCGCGAGGCGGCGCACTACCTGGACATGCCGCTGGCGGGGGCGCGGGTGGTCGTGCAGGGCTTCGGCAACGTCGGCTCGGTGGCGGCCAAGCTGATGGCTCAGTACGGCTGCAAGGTTATCGCCGTCAGCGACATGTACGGCGGCATCACCAACCCACGCGGCCTGGACGTCCCGGCCGTCAGCGAGGCGGTCAAGAAGACGGGCAAGGTAGGCGGCTACGCCGACGCCCAGCCCATCGCCAACGAGGACCTGCTGACGCTGGACTGCGATATCCTCATCCCAGCGGCATTGGAGAACCAGATTACCGCTGACAACGCGGGCCAGATCAAGGCGAAGCTCATCGTGGAGGGCGCGAACGGCCCAACGACGCCGGAGGCCGACGAGATTCTCCAGCGGCGCGGCCACTTCATTGTCCCCGACATCCTCGCCAACGCGGGCGGCGTGACAGTGTCTTACTTCGAGTGGGTGCAGGACATCGGCTTCCTGTTCTGGAGCGAGGAGGAGGTCAACGACCGCCTACGGGCCGTGATGATCCGTAGCTTCAACGATGTCCTCAAGATTGCTCAGGAGAAGAAGACGGACATGCGGACGGCGGCGCTCATCCTGGCCGTGCTGCGCGTCGCCAAGGCGTTGGAGATTCGCGGCATCTACCCGTGACGCGTGAGACGTGAGGCGTGAAACGTGAAACGTGAGCCGGGCCACCCTATCGCGTTTCACGTTTCCTGTTTCACGGCCCAGGACCGGCCATGACTCGTTTGCGGCTCATCGTTATCTTGATACTCGGCCTAAGCCTTGCTGCCTGTCAGCCGCCGACGGTCTCCCTCACCCCCCCGCCCCCTCTCCCATCAGGGGAGAGGGGGAGCGTGACGCCGACGTCGGCAACCGTCATGCCCCCCAGCGTGGCCCAGGCGACGGCGCTTCCCCTCTCCCCGGCCCCCACGCGCCAGGCGGTGAATACGGCGCCGCCCCCCACCACTGCGCCGGTGGCGAGGGCAAGCGCCACACCTGCCGCCGTCGCGCAGGCGCCGCCGACACCGCTGCCGCCGACGCCCGCGCCGACGCCGACGCCCATGCTGCCCTTCGGCCTGGAGCAGGCGGACCTGCTGCTGGATGTGACGGGGAGCGCGAACCTCTTTGGCCGGACGCGCATCCCTGCCGACCCTAGCGCCTTTGCCCCCGACAACACCATCCGCACCGACCCCGACGCGTTTCGCGGCTGGCGCGAGAACGTCCTCAAGGCGCTGGAGCAGGGGCAAGTGGCGTTTGTCATCGAGATCGACGCGACCGACCCGCCCCAGGCTGTCGCCCAACGGGCGCGGAACCTGGCCCTCATGCACCCGACGGCGCGGCCCTGGCTCATCATCATCGGCAACGAGTTGAATTTGCGGCGCATGGCCGACTACCCCGTCG
>CAZLBQ010000141.1:0-12546 GCA_964557745.1 uncultured Anaerolineales bacterium | reverse complement strand
GCTTGGTTCCGTTAGTCGAGGGAGATGGACTTGCCCGGCTGCAAGCACGCGCTCTGGATGCTCAACTCGCGCAGCACGCGCTCGGCCCACGCCTCGCCGTCTTGCTTAATCGGGGGGAACGTATTGTAGTGCTGGGGCAGAGCCACCTTCGGGTCAATCAGCCGCAGCGCCTCGAGCGCGTCCTCCGGCCCCATGGTGAAGTAGTCGCCGATGGGCAGCAGGACGATGTCCGGGCGGTAGCGCTCGCCCAACAACTGCATGTCCGAGAACAGGGCCGTGTCGCCCGTGTTGTAGATGGTATGCCCACCGACCTGGAATACCATGCCGCACGCCACCCCGCCATACGTCCCATCCGGGAACGACGAGCTGTGGTCGGCGCGGGTGAACGTCACGCGGCCAAAGGGCAATTGGACGCCGCCGCCGGGGTTCAAGCCCTGGGCATTCTCGATGCCCTGAGCGCCCAGCCACTCTGAAATCTCGAAATTGGTGATGACCGGGGCCTTCGTGCGCTTGGCGATGGCGACGGTGTCGCCCAGGTGGTCGCCGTGGGCGTGGGTTAGCAGGATGAAGTCAGCCTCGGCCTGGTCGGGGCCGATGTCCGCCGTCGGGTTGCCGGTCAGGAAGGGGTCAATCAGAATCCGCACGCCGTCACTCTCGACCGTCCAGGCCGAGTGGCCGTGCCAGTGGAGCTTGAGAGACATTGGGTTCACCTCCATGAGTGAGATTTCGTGACGCCCGCAAATGTAGTGAGGGCGTCGGGGATTGTCAAGCGGCTTGATGGCACGAAATATGCCAATAGCCGGGTGACACTGGGTTCATGGAGGTGGAGTATGATGACTTACAGTTTGACCAGCGCCTGGGGCGAACTCGAGCGCATGGTGAAAGAGGCGGAGGCGCTGCGCCGCCGCGGCCTGGAGCCGCCCGTCGGCAGCACATTCTGGAAGAAGTTTGGCCGCGTCCTGGACCGCGCCGAGATGGTGATTCGTAACACGCCGTTGCTCATCGATACAGGCACCCAGGAAGAGCTGGACAACCTGCTCACGCGCGCCCACGACCTGTTCGAGTACGAGACCGTTGAGGTGGTCGAGTTCGCGCCTGTCGCCGCCTTCTCGTTCGCCCTGCGCGGCGCGGCGTCCGACTGAAGCGAGGCTTGGCAATCTTAATCCCGGTCTAAATTCCGTTTAATGTAGGGTTAATGTAGTTACCCTATATTAGATACTGTAGTACCCCCCTTGACAAAGGTTCGCGGGTTTCGCTCAGCGGCGGGGCGAATCCAGCGAACCTTTGTCACTTTTTTTGTCCTGAACAGGCCGCGGCGGGTGCGGAGGAGCGTTAGCCCTCTGCGCCCGCCGCTGTTTTTGTTGGCCCTGGCTAATGGGACAGACACAGCAGCGATGGCCGCCAGGCTACAGGCTGGAAGCCCCAGGGGCTGAAGACCAGCCTCCGAAAGGAGGCTTCCATTCCTAGCCTGCCCGCTTAAGCGGCAGGCGCGCGCTGTTCAAAGTACCGTTCGAGCGTGCCCGACACCAGCGCGCTGTGCAGGTCCGGGTCGGCGATGGCATCGGGGGCGCGTTCCCGCAGCAACCGCCAGATGCCCCGCGCCAGCCGCGCCGACGCGTCGGCAACCTCGGCGTCCGAGCGGCCCACCGCGTCCAGACCCAAGCAGACGAGCATATCCGCGCGGTAGCCGTCGGGCGCGACGGGCAAGTCGAGGGCGAGCCGCACGGCATCGGTCCTCGTGCGGGCGCGGACCGCCGGGTTCAGGTCATAGATCAGACGCGGCGCAAGCCGCGCCTGCGCCTTGGCTGCCCAGCGGAGGGCCAGGCTGTCCCCCGCGTGGAGCGCGTTCTTCACCTTGTTAGCGGCTTCGAGGAAATCCTCAAGCTCAGGCTCCCCCGCCGGCGGGCGCTTGACCGACATCGGCCCGATCAGCGCCGCCACGTCGGGCGTGGCCCATACCAGCTTCTCCACCAACTCCGTCGGCAGGCCCAACGACCACCGCGCCGGCTCGTCGCTCTCGGCCTGCCACTCGGCCAGCGTCGTGATCTCCACCGACACGTGGCGCAGCGCGCCGTCAGGCCGCGTCTCGAACAGCGCCCGGTAGCCCCACTCGCCCTCGCTTTGCAACACCCGCAGGTCCACGTCGCTGTGCGGCCCCGCCGCACAGCGCGCGTGGCTGCCCGCCAGCAGGATGGCGACGGTGGTGGGGTATTCGTCGCGCAGCCGCTGGGTCCAGCGGGCCAGCCACGCCTGGTCTAGCTCAGACACGCGCGGGCCTGCGCTAGCTGCTGCTCGACAGCCGAGGGCGCCGTCCCCCCGACCACGTCACGGGCGGCCACCGACTGGCGCATGTCGAAGACGGCGTAGACATCCTCGGCGAAGCGGTCGTCGGCCAGCTTGAACGCGTCGAAGGGCAGGTCGCGCATCTCGACGCCGCGCGCCGCCGCCGCCCGCACCAGCCGCCCGGCGATGTGGTGGCTCTCGCGGAAGGGCACGCCGCGCCGCACCAGGTAGTCGGCCAGGTCCGTCGCCAGCATCCCGTCGTCGAGGGCGGCAGCCATGCGCTCCGGGTGGGGCGTCATGGTCCGCACGACACCCGCGCACACCGGCAGCGCCAGTTCCAGTGTGTCCAGGCTGTCGAACAGCGGCTCCTTGTCCTCCTGCAAGTCCTTGTCATACGTCGACGGCAGGCCCTTGAGCAGCGTCAGAATCGTCATCAGGTTCCCGACGAGTCGGCCCGCCTTGCCGCGCATGAGTTCCATGCTGTCCGGGTTGCGCTTCTGGGGCATGAGACTGGACCCGGTCGAGTAGGCGTCGGCGAGGCTGACCAGGCCAAACTCGGCGCTGCTGTAGAAGACCAGGTCCTCCCCCAGGCGGCTCAGGTGGATGCCCAGCAGCGCGGCGGCGAACAGCGTCTCGGCCACGAAGTCGCGGTCGCTCACGGCGTCCATACTGTTGAGCGTCACGCCGGCGAAGCCCAACTCGCGGGCCAGGAAGTCGCGGTCGATGCCCAGCGCGTTGCCGGCCAGCGCCCCTGCCCCCAGCGGCAGGATGTTGACCCGCTTGAGGGTATCGGCCAGGCGCTCGCGGTCGCGCTGCAACGCCCAGAAGTGGCTCAGCAGCCAGTGGGCGTACAGGACCGGCTGCGCCCGCTGGACGTGGGTATAGCCCGGCATCAGCACGTCAGGATGGGCCGCCGCGTGCTCGACCAGCGCCGCCTGGGCGTCGGCCAGCGCGGCCATGACCCTGTGCAGCGCCGCCCGCGTGTAGAGGCGCATGTCGGTGGCGACCTGATCGTTGCGGCTGCGCCCCGTGTGGAGCTTGCCCGCCACGGGGCCGACCAGCTCGTGGAGCCGCCGCTCGACCGCCGTGTGGATGTCCTCGTCAGACAGGCGTAGCTCGAACTGCTCGGCGGCGAACTCCTGCCGCACCTGTTCCAGCCCGCCGATGAGCGTCTGCGCCTCGCTGTCTGAAATCAGCCCGGCGCGCGCCAGCGCCCGCGCGTAGGCCACCGACCCGCTGATATCCGCGTCGGCCAGGCGCCAGTCAAAACCAATCGAGGCGTTGAACCGCTCCATGAGCGTGTCCATCTGCCCCTCGAACCGCCCACCCCAGAGTTTCATACGCTCATCCTCAAATGTCAGGGAACAACCTCGACGCCCTCGACCTGGCGGAAGTGGTGATCAAACGCGAACGCCTGGCTGATGCCCAGCTTGCTCATCACCACCTTGCTGGTGCAATCGGTGAAGCTCCACTCCTTGTCAGAGAAGCGGCGGAAGACCCGCCAGGCGGTGAGGATGTCGTCCTCGGTCAATTAATGGATGTCGGCCAAGTTGTTCGTGAAGATGCCGTCGCCAAATTCAATAGCTCGTTGATACTCACCGCGCGCTCGTAGGAGGGTGAGCGTCTCGTCAATGACGTAGTCTGACGTTACGAGGCGGCGCTTGTTTTGGAGCAGCCATTGCTTAGCGAAGAGATAATCGTCATCTTTGGGTACAGCGCTGGCAAACCAGGCGCTCGTGTCGACGAAAATCATCGCGCATCTTTCTTCCCGTAGAGAATCTTATCGTGCTCACGCCCTGAGAAGCCCTCTTGCTCGTTCTCCATGGGCAGTGCGGCGATGTGAGCAAGCCACTCCGCAACCTTGCGGGCTTGCTCAGCATCTGCAGCCTCCGCCACATGGAGTTCCAGGCTGACTTCCGTGCCCTCCTCCAGCGCGACAGGCTCCTTCGGCCGGAACACGCCGTGCTCGTAGACCGCTTCCACTCTGACCACCATCATGCCTCCCGGTATCAGCCGCGTCCGCCAAGTCGATGTCTGAATTGTACCGTAAGCGCCAGCCGCGCACAAGCCCGCGCCATAGGAATAAAGAGCGCCCCCCAGCCCAGGCCAAGCCTGAACTGGGGGGCGAACTGATTCGAGTTGGGATTAGTAGCGGTTGTAGCCACCACCACGGCTGCCGCCGCGGCCGCCGCCACCCCGCGAGCCGCCACCACCACCGCCACCACCGGCCGGCTTGGCCTGCGCCTCGTTGACGCGCAGTTGGCGGTCGTCCAGCGTGTAGCCATCGAACATGCGGATGGCCTCGCGGGCCTCGTCCTCGGTGCCCATCTCCACGAAGCCGAAACCGCGCATGCGGCCCGTCTCGCGGTCGGTCGGCAGGAAGACATCCACCACCTCGCCCGCCTGGCTGAAGGTGGAGCGCAACTGGTCCTCGCTGGTGCGGTAGGACAGGTTGCCCACGTACAGTTTCTTGTTCACAGTCTTTCCTTCTGGACGGGTCTGCCGTCCACAGTCATGAAGAGACGAGCGCGAGGCCGGCGCCATAGGCCGGCATATCAACCCCGAAGACCCGTTGCGCTCTCGAATTGGGCACCGACTGGAACGACAACTGCCGTGACCAGGCCCGCCGGGCGGGTGAACAGCGACTTTCTCTTAAGCCTGCTGCAGCAACTAGTATACTACAGTATGGGATTTATGTCCAATCTGGTGTCAAGCGCGACGACAGAGACTTATTCACGCGTTGACAGTGATCGTCAGCGGCGCGTGCTCAGCGCGCCAGCCACAGCGGCCACCGGCGCGGTCACAAAACGCGCAGGGCTGGTCGGCCTGGCGGCGCTCGGCTTCCAGGATCGCCTGGTCGGCTCGCCAGAAAAAGTGGTCCTCGCCCAGCCGGGCGCTGAAGCCTGTGCGGTCGAGCAGGGAGCGCACCGCCGGCTGCACGCCCGATAGGAACACGTCGCCGCCCATGCTACGAAAGCGCGTGACAATCGCCTCTAGCGTCTCAACCCCCATGACATCGATGGTCGGCACCCCGCGCATACTGAAAATGGCGGTCTTGGATGGCCCCGCTGTTTCCACGGTATTCTGGAACGTGCTCGCCGCGCCAAAGAATAGCGGGCCGGTGACGAAGTAGACATGCACCAGGGGGCAGGCCGTCTCGAGCGCGTGGCCCTGCGCCTGCATGCGCTCGACGTTCACCTCCTGCCGCTCGATACGGATGTCACTAATCTGGCGGATGAACAGTAAGGCCGACAGAGCCACGCCGAGCAGAATCGCTTGGGTCAGGTCCAGCGCCACCGTCGCCACCATGGTCAGCAGGAAGGCCGTCATGGCGCTCTTGAGCCGCCGCCCGAAATAGAAGTGGATGGCGTGCCACTCGTTCATGCGCCATGCCGTCATCATCAGCACACCCGCCAGTGCCGCCATCGGCACCTTCGCAATCATCGGCGCAAAGACGAGCGCCGACGCGAGAATGGCGACAGCATGCACAATGCTCGTCAGGCGCGTCTGAGCGTCGCTCTTGATACCGACGCTCGTGCGGGCGATGGCCGCCGTGGCGGGGACACCGCCAAAGAAGGGGATCAGGATGTTGCCGAGACCCTGGGCGACGAGTTCCTGGTCGTTGTCGGTGCGGACCCCCGTCATGTTGCCCGCCACCGTCGCGCACAGCAGGCTCTCGATGGCGCCCAGCGCGGCGATGGAGGCGGCGGGGACCATCAGCGCGGGTAGGTCGCGCCAGGGAATCATACTCAGCGTCAGACGGTCGTCGAGCAGGATGGTGCGGGGAATCGCGCCAATCGTCGGCACGTCCCAACCAAGCGAGATAGCCGCGATGGTGGCCAGGATAATGCCGACGAGCGAGCCGGGGACGCGCGACGTCACATTCGGCATCACAAGCATGATGCCGATCACCAGGACCCCCAACACCACCGCCCGCACGTCGGGCAGGACGGGATGCTCGACATAACCTAACAACTTGAAGACCGAGTTCTCGGCGGCGGGAGTTCTGACGCCTAGAAAGTTGTCAATCTGGCCGATGGCGATGATGAGGGCGATGCCGGTGGTGAAGCCGGAGATGACAGGCGACGGAATGTAGGCGACGAACTTGCCCAGGCGGAAGAGGCCCGCCAGCAGGATCATGAGGCCCGCCAGCACGCCTGCCGCCCAGACGCCGCCCATCCCGTAGCGCGCCGCCAGCACGATGAGGACGGCAGACATGGCTCCCGTCGGGCCGGAGATCTGGAAGGGCGAGCCGCCGAGGCCGCCGATAAGGATGCCCGCCAGAACTGCTGTCACGACGCCCGCCGCGGCCGTCGCGCCACCGGCGACACCGAAGGCAAGGGCCAGTGGCAGACCCACGGCTGCCACCGTCAGCCCGGCGAGCAGGTCTTTCTGGAAGCGGGCCGCGTTATAGCCATGGAACTCGCGCCGCCACAGGGCGAAGGGGAGGATGCGCATGGGGAGGAAGCCTTAGCGAGGTTGTCGCTCTGTTGAAGTCATGCCTTACGACGCGGGCCGGTGTCCTGGCGCGTCGCCCACCACAATCCCAGGCCACCGACTACTAGCAGGCTTAGGCACACACCGGCGGCCACCACCGGCCCGCCGACTTTGTAGCCCATCCACCAGAAGCGGTAGGCGAGATAGATGACGAACCCGACCAGCACGAACAAACCGACATAACGGGACATGCGCTCTAGTTTCTAGGAGCCTGGCTCAAACACTCACACCTACAGCGTTATTATACGTCGCATTGGAGTCTGTCACGAAGTTTGGGTGAGTACACATGATTTGTTGCTAGACCACGGGTTGACTTGGTGCATATTCGTACATACAATTCGGACTATGCGCTCCGAGGGATGATAACATGAAGGACAAGTACGACTTCAGCCAGGGGAGGCGTGGCGCGCTCGACCCCCTGCCGCTCGGCAAAACACGTATCACCATCCGCCTGGACGACGACATCATCGACTGGTTTCGTCAGACGGCGGAGGAAGCTGGGGGAATATATCGAGCATCGGTCGCTTGAGGACATGTTGCGTCGAGTCGTGCGCGAGGAGTTGCAAAGCGTCGCCTGAACGTGGCAGGCCTGCGTGGCCTACATGAGGGCGCGCGGGTAGCTGCCCAGCACGCGTAAGTAGCTCGCGTACTCGGCCAGGTGGTCCAGCGCCTTGAGGCAGCGCGGGTCGGCCAGGCTCCCCGCGAAATCGAGATAGAAGTAGTAGTCGAAAGGCCGCCCCTTGAGTGGGCGCGACTCGATCTTCGTCAGGTCAATGTCGCGCAGCGCGAACACCGACAGCGCCTTAAATAGGCTGCCGGGAATGTTGGCCGTGGCGAAGACAATCGACGTCTTGGCCGGCGTCTCCCGCGGCGGCGGCGGCGGCGTCTCCCGCGCCAGGGCCAGGAAGCGCGTGTAATTCTCCGCGTCGTCCTCAATCCCCTCCATCAGCATGTCCATCTCGTACACCTCGGCGGCTCGGCGGCTGGCAATCGCCGCCCCGTCGCGGATGCCCTGCTCGCGCAGCAGCTTGACACTCCCCGCCGTGTCGTACGTGGGGATGCGCTCCAGGCCGAGGCGGTCAATCGTGCCCTCGCACTGGGCGAGCGCCTGGGGGTGCGAGTAGACGCGGCGCACGTCGTCCAGCCGGACGCCTGGCAGGACGATGAGGTTGTGGACGACCCGCAGGTTCTCCTCGCCCACGACCGTCAGGTTGTGGCGCAGCAGCAGGTCGTAATTGCGGTGGATGGACCCACCCAGCGTGTTCTCAATGGGGGAGAGGCCTCGGTCGCACACGCCATCCACCACAGCGCGGAAGACGTCATCAAATTCGGGGCACGGTACAGGCTCGATGTCAGGACCAAAGTGGGCAATGGCGGCAGCCTCGGAGAAGGCCCCTCGCTCGCCCTGGAACGCGACACGCACGACTTACCTCATCTCTCTTTGGCCAGGGATTGGGATGCCGGTAGAGCGACTTCCTTTGCCGGAACGGGGGCCGGGCCAGGCGGCGCGCCCCGCGCCAGCGCCGCCAACGCCGCATCTACATGCGCGAGAGCCTGGGCCCGTTGACCGGCGTCGAGACTGATATTCGCTGCCAGGAGGGCGCGGGCCTGGGCCAGGTCCTCGGTCACAGGGTCTCCCGCCACACCACTGGCGGTTGGAACAGCCACCCGAGTCGCGCCGAACAGGTGGTTGAGGACAATCTGGATGATGCCCGCCAGCGGGATCGCCAGCAGCGCCCCGACAGGCCCCAGCAGCGAGACAAACACCATCAGGGCGACAATGACCCCCAGCGCGCTGATGCCGACGGCCCGGCCCATGATGCGCGGGAAGAGGACCATATTGGCGAACTGGAAAATGAGGATTGTCCAGATGATGGCGATCAACGCTCGCATGGGCGAGTCGGCCAGCCCCGCCAGGCCGACGACGATGACAGACAGGGCCATGCCGACACCGGGAATCGGAATCAATTCGAGCAGCCCGACCAGGATGCCTAGCGCGACGGCCAGCGAGACGCCGCCGACAGCGTAACCAACCCCACACAATGCCCCAACGAGGATGCCCAGCACGAGCAAGCCGCGAATATAGCCGCCCAACTGGCTCTCCATCGCCTGCCACACGTCCTGTAGGGTGGCGCGGCTGGTAGTCGGCGCAATCGATGCCAACCAACCGCGGATCTGGTTTTCCTCGAACAGCCACAGGAAACCGATGGTGACGATGGTGATGATGTTGATGAACAGGCTGACAATGGTGGTACCGAGGCCGAGCGCCGAGCCGATGAGACGCTGCGCGTTGGCCGTCGCCCAATCGCCCAGGTTGGCGATGAGTGTGTTCAGCGCTCCCAACTGAATGCCCGGCCCCGACATAAAGGGCAGCCGAATGGTCAGGTTGCGGGTGGATGTGGCGAGTGTCTCGTACCCCTGGACCGCCGTCTGGATGACCGCGGCCACCGCCCCCACCAGGCCCGGCAAGAGCAGGACGACCACAACCGGCACGGCGGCCAGGACGAGGAGCAGCACACCTACCATGGCGACCGAGCGCGGGACACCATGCCGTTCCAGGAAGCTCACTGGCCCTTTGATCGCCAGCCCGAACAGGATGCCGATAAAGGCGATGATCAGGCTGTCGCGCACGGTGAACAGCGCCCAGGCCAGCGCAATGGAGGCGAGTACCGTGAGCGTCGCCAGCGCGATGCGCCGCATGGTCCAGGATGATTGCATCCGTCGTCCTTCCTCACTCGTAGCCCACGCTTGACCGCGTTCCAATTCTACTCGTATTCAGGTGAGTCGCAAGGTTGGGCGGCTCGTTGTGATCCGGTCAGAAAATGGTCAGAAAATGGTCTAAGTTTACCATAATGGCCTTTCTCATGTTTCATTAACCTTGCCTTCAAAAAGCCGTGTTGTATAATGTCACAAGCGCCGTAATTGGTCACGATCTTGCTGGGATACCAAGCCGCGCGACAATTCTTGCCAGGAAATGGCAATCTTGTATAATCCAGCTCTCATCTTTTGAGCCTGGTTAACTTAGGAGCGTGACGTCGGCGCTCCCCGATATGCCAGCCCGGACTCGTTCTTCTTCGCACCGAGGGAGAAAGCGGATGCCTCAGATCTTCCATCGTAGCTCCAACACGCTGGCGCGGGCCAGCATCGTCGGTGGCCTTCTCCTGGTCGTCGCGCTGCTGGGCAGCCTCATGCTCTACCAACGCTCACCGTATGTGACGTGGGTCGGCGTGACGCGCGATCAGCCCATCCAATTCAGCCACCTCCACCATGTGGGCGACGACGGCATTGACTGCCGCTATTGCCACACCACGGTCGAGTCGGCGGCGACGGCGGGGATGCCCTCCACTGAGATTTGTATGAATTGCCACTCTCAGCTGTGGGGCAATGCCACGGCGACCGAGCCGATTCGCGTCAGTTGGAACACGGGCAAACCCATCAATTGGACCCGTGTCTACGACATGCCGGACTTTGTCTACTTCAACCACTCGGCTCACGTGAACAACGGCGTCGGCTGCGCCACCTGCCACGGCAACATGGATGGCATGAACCTGACGTGGAAAGCCCAGCCCATGAGCATGGAGACGTGCATCGAGTGCCACTTCAATCCGGCCAAGTACCTGCGCCCCCGTGATCAGATCTTCAACCTGAACTACCAGCCGCCCTCCAACCAGATGGCGTTGGGGCAAGCCCTGGTTGAAGAGTACCACGTGCAAAGCCTGACCAGTTGCTCGACTTGCCACAGGTGACCATCATGACGACCCAGACCAAGCTCGATCTGGCCCAAGTTCGCGAGCGCCTCGACGCCGCCAAGGGCAAGGAATACTGGCGCAGCCTGGAAGAACTGGCCGACGCTGAAGGCTTCAAGGAGGTCATCGAGCGCGAGTTCCCGCGCCTGGCTCCCTACTGGCCCGACGGCATCACCCGCCGCAACTTTCTCAAGATCATGGGCGCCTCGCTGGCCCTGGCCGGCCTGGCCGGCTGCAACCCGCCCACCGAGCGCATCCTGCCCTACATCAAGAACCCCGACAACATTGTGCCGGGCAAGTCGCTGTACTTCGCCACCGCCCTGACGCGCGGCGGTTACGCGACCGGCGTCCTCGTCGAGAGCGTCAATGGCCGCCCCATCAAGGTGGAGGGCAATCCCGACCACCCGGCCAGCCTGGGGGCGACCGACGCCATGCACCAGGCCCAGACCCTGACCCTCTACGACCCGGACCGCTCCCAGGTCATCAATACCCAGGGGCGTATCCGCAGTTGGGACAACTTCGTGGCGACCTTCCGCGCCGAGATCGACCGCCAGCGCGGCATCCAGGGCGCGGGGCTGCGCATCCTGACCGGGACCGTGACATCGCCCACTCTGGCCGGGCAGCTACAGACCATTCTGCAGCAACTCCCCAACGCCAAGTGGTACCAATACGAGCCTGTCAACCGCGACAACGCCCTGGCCGGCTCGCAACTGGCGTTTGGGCAATACGCGGATCCCGTCTATCACCTGGACCGCGCCGATGTCATCCTCTCCCTCGGCGCCGACTTCCTGGACACCGAGCCAGGCAACCTGCGCTACGCGCGGGAGTGGTCGCGGCGGCGGCGCGGCGGGAGCGGACCCGGCGGCATGAACCGCGTCTACGTTGTCGATAGCACGCCGACCGTCACCGCGGCCAACGCCGACAACCATCTCCCCCTCCGCGCCAGCGACCTGGAAGCCTTCACCCGTGCCGTCGCGGCGGCCCTCGGCGTGCCGGGCGTGAGCAACGCCCCCGCGCCCGCCTCGGTTCCCCCGGCCTGGATTCCCGCCCTGGTCAAGGACTTGCAGGCGCATCGCGGCACGAGCCTGGTTATTCCCAGTATATATGCCTCGCCCGCCGTCCACGCCCTGGCCTACGCCATCAACCAGGCGCTCGGCAACGTGGGCGCGACGGTCGACTTCATCGATTCGGTCGAGGCCGCGCCGACGAACCAGATGGCCGGCCTGCAAGAGTTGACGGCGGACATGGACAGCGGCGGCGTGGAGACCCTCGTCATCCTGGGCGGCAACCCCGTCTACGACGCGCCCGCCGACCTCCGCTTCGGCGAGCGTCTGGCCAAAGTCCCGTTCAGCGTCCACCTCAGCCTGTACCAGGACGAGACGTCCGAGAAGTGCTCCTGGCACATCCCGATGACCCACGAGTTGGAGGCGTGGGGCGATGCCCGCGCCTTTGACGGGACCGTCACCGTGATCCAGCCGCTCATCGCGCCGCTCTACAACGGGCGCACGGTCTACGAGGTGCTGGACGCCGTGACCGAGGCCTCGCCTCGCTCGGCGTATGACATTGTGCGCGCCTTCTGGCAGAAGCAGGCGAGCGGCGGCAACTTCGACCAGACGTGGGTCAAGCTCCTCAACGACGGCCGCGCCCCGAACACCACCGCCCAGCCCAAGCGCCTGAATGCGCCCAACCTGGCCAACGTCCCGGCCACCCAGCCGCCCCCAGCCGACGCGGTCGAGATTGTCTTCCGCCCCGACGCGGCGGTCTACGACGGCCGCTACGCCAACAACGGCTGGCTTCAGGAATGGCCGCGCCCGATCACCACGCTGACCTGGGACAACGTGGCGATGGTCAGCCCGGCCTTTGCCCAGCGCATGGGCCTGGCCAACGGCAGCGTCATCCAGATTAGCTACCAGGGTGGTCAGTTGCAGGCTCCAGTCTGGATCGCCCCCAGCCATGCCGACAACTCCATCACCCTGACCCTCGGCTATGGTCGACGGCGCGCCGGCAAGGTCGGCACCGC
>CAZLBQ010000140.1:0-12564 GCA_964557745.1 uncultured Anaerolineales bacterium | reverse complement strand
GCTTCTGCGGGTCCTTGCTGTTGAGGTTGATGTAGTACGGCGCGTGGATGCTGAGGGCAACACACTCGCGCTCGGCGCAGGCGCGCACCTTCGCCGCCGTCGCCTGCCCCATCGTCACCTTCTGCACCATCGCCATCTCCATGCAGTCGAGGCCCAGCTCGCGGCTGCGGATGATGCCGGCTTCGGACGAGGGTTTAGGCGAGCTGTCAGGGACACCGGAGACGCCGAACAGGAGACGGTCAGGCGGGAGGGTCATGGTCAGACATCCAGGTCCTTGAGAATGTCGCCCAACTCACGCCCCCACACGTCGTCGAGGGGCACGAAAGGCATCTCGACAAAGTTCTCATTGACCTTGTGGAGATAGTCGTCGAAGTCCACCTTGGGCATCTTGCGCTGCAACTCCTCGAACTTGAGGGTGATCGAGCGCGTCAGTTCCTCGCTCTGCCGCTCCAAATCCGACAGGTCAAGGCCCAGACCCAACATGTAGTCCACCCGCTGCAGAATATCATACCAGGCGCGGTAGTCCTCCTCGACGGTGATACCCTGGAGGCGCGGGTTGAGGTCGGAGAGGTCGTACATGGGGACGAAGGCATACATGGACACGTATTCCATCCCTACCTGTTCGGCCCGGTCTGTCAAGTACGAGCCGAGGCTGACCCCCCCCTCGTAGTTCGAGAATAGGACCGCGTAGCGCGACAGCTCATCCTTCATCTGTTTCAGGCTGTAGGTGCAGGAGATATGGCGCCCTTTGTCGTAGGGCGACGGGCCATAGACACCGCCCAGGCCGACGACGCGGCGCACGCCGAGCGTCTGCGCGGCGTCGAAGAAGGCTTCAGCGTAGCGCTCGGCGCGTAGGTGCGGCTCGTCGCCCTGGAAGATGACCAGGCCCTTGCGCTCATTGCCCCAATAGTAGAGGTCGTTGCGGTTGAGGCGCAGCTCCTTGCGGTAGCCGTCTTCTAGCTTAATTTCGGGCCGCAGGAAGTGATGAGTGCCGGGAATCTGGAACAGGTAGAAGCCGTCATCGCGAATGCGGCCGATTTTGCGCGCGCCGAGACGGTCAATCAGGTATTGCGGCAGTTCCGACGAGACGGAACCCGCGTCGGCCCACTGCCGCCACCCCGCCAGCAGGTACATCTCGTCGGCCACGGGGGTTTCCGTTAGCTCAAGCAAAGGTTCCATACGACCTCAATGTGCCGGCATGAATCTCAACGTACGGGCATGAATCTCAACGACTTAAGTACTCATTCAGCTAGTATAGTCCACGCGGGGCTGGGTGTCAACGCCTCGAATAGGTCACGCCTCGCTCGTCGGCTCGCGTAGGCGCTCAGCGGCGGCGTACAGGGCCGCCAGGCTAAGGGGACTGAGGTTGAGCGGCTGGTCGCCCATCAGGCGGCGCAGCGGTAGGAGCGCCTGCAACTCACGCAGGAAGTAGGCCTCGATCTCGGCGATGACGCTAAAGTCGACGCCATGGGTATCCCCCAGCAGCGCCAGCCGCCAGAACAGCAGCCGCTCGATGGGCGGGTTGGCGGATCGCTCGCCAATGCCGAGCAGCGTGCCCACGTTCGCACCCGCCCCGTAGAGCCAGGCCGCGACCGAGTTGGCGATGACGAGACCGCCATCGTTGTGGTTATGGACTTCCAGCCCCGCCGCCGGTAGGCCCGTCTCGCGCCGCAGGTTAGCGACGAGGCTGGGAATACCCCGCGGCGCGGCGGCTTCCGGCCACGGCAAGCCGATGCCGACCGTATCGACCAGGCGGACCAGGACTGGCCGCCGCGCCTGCTCGGCGCGGTCGACCAGCAGGCGGACGAAGGGTAGCACGACGGCCCCATAGTCCGCCTCGGTGACGCCTTCCAGGTGACACGTCGGCGTCAGCCCCAGGTCGAGGGCCTTGTCCACGACGCGCAGGTAGCCATCGAGGACTTCCTGGCGGGTGCGGCGAAGGCGGTAGCGGATGTGGCTGTCGGACAGCGGCGTGGCGATGGCGACATCCTCCATCCCTACCTCACGCGCCAGGTCCAGGTCCTCCAGGCTGGCGCGTATCCAGGCGCACACGCGGGGGAAGGGCAGGCCCAGGGCCAGGCAGTGCTCGGCGGCCTGACGGTCCTTCTGACTGTAGAGGAGGAACTCGCTACGGCGGATGACGCCGCGCGGCCCGCCCAGCCGGTGGAGGAACTGGAACAGCGTCACCATCTGGGCGACGGTGTACGGCTCGCGAGCCTGCTGGCCGTCGCGAAAGGTGCTATCGCTGATGGAGACCTGGGCAGCGGGGGCAGGGGTGGGCGGCGTAGCGGTCAGCGGCGGGCCAGACGGCGGGGGCGCGGCCGCCGCGCGGCGTGGGCGGGTTTTTGACATGAAAAGACGTTAGTGAGGATCAGCCTGACCTATGACTTCCACGACTGACCGAGGCGTGTCAGGCCACGAGCGTGCCATCTCGATCATCGCCTCCCCGACCTCATCCCAGTCATGTAGAGTGGCCGGATCGAAGTCCGCTCCATTGGGCCAGACGAGTGTGCCGGCATCGGAGTCGAGGCGGACCTGCGCAAACAGCCGGGGATCGCGTAGGGGACCGTACAACTCGCCACGCAACATAGGTGAGAGATCAATGACTGGAGTAGAACCATCACTAAAGGCAACCCTTATTGTAAAGGGCCCAACGATGTCGAAAGCAACAACGCGATGGATCGCATGAAACATAGTGTAAATTCCTGTCACGTCAGGGGCGCAACACGATGTGGCGCACGACCCTGTTTCAGAAGCGTCCAGTCATCCATCAATTCCCCGCGACGCAATTCCACCCAGCCTTGAATCAGCCTGACCTGGGATCTCGGTAGGGAACCTGCCAGCAAGTCTCCCGTCTCAATCGCGAACGTCGCCTGATATTCGCCATAGCGGGCGTGAAAGTGCGGCACATTATGTCTTGCTCCAGCTTCCGCATACATTGAAATGACGATACCTAGGAAGCGGCAAATCTCAGGCATGTTGATTCCTCTAACGCGCCAATCCTAATCACGATGACCTTGCCAGTCAAGGTGACTCGCGGCGGGGTGGCTAAGATGGAGATGCCGGCAAAGCAAGAATGAGGACGGCGTCGTCCTCATTCTTGGGGATTCGTAGCCGTGCAGACTACTTGACTTTGCCGCGCATGGTCGCGCCCAGTAGCTCGCGGTTGAGACGCGCGATAGCCGCCATCGGGATGTGGGCGGGACACACCGCTGCGCACTCGCCGTGGTTGGTGCAGCCGCCAAAGCCCTCCGCGTCGTGACGCTCCACCATCGCCGCCACCCGCTCGTAGCGCTCCGGCTGACCCTGGGGGAGATGGGCCAGGTGAGCCACCTTGGCGCCCATGAACAACATGGCCGAGCCGTTGGGGCAGGCCGCGACACACGCGCCGCAGCCGATACACACCGAGTAGTCCATGGCGGCGTCGGCGTCGGGCTTCGGCACGGGCAGTGAGTTCGCCTCAGGCGCGCTACCCGTCGAAGTGCTGATGTAGCCGCCGGCCTGGATGAGGCGGTCCAGCGCGGTGCGGTCTACCACCAGGTCCTTGATGACCGGGAAAGAGCGCGCCCGCCAGGGTTCCAGCGTCAGCGTCTCGCCGTCCTTGAAGTTCCGCATGTAGAGCTGGCACGTCGTCGAGCGATGCCCGCCATGCGGGATGCCGTTGATGACGATACCACACGTGCCGCAGATACCCTCGCGGCAGTCGTGATCAAAGGCGATGGGGTCGCCGCCGTTACGGATGATGTTCTGGTTGACGATGTCGAGCATCTCCAGGAACGACATATCCGGGTTGGCGTCATTCACTTTGTATGTCTCAAAGCGGCCAGCGGTCTGGGCATTTGGCTGCCGCCACACTTTCAGGGTCAGGTTCATAGTCTCTCCGCACGACGATGGACAACCGACATCTGGTCCACACAGGACGCAACGGCCCTGCGTCGTCCGTCATCACTTATAGCTGCGCTCGGCCAGGTGGACATACTCGAACTCAAGCGGCTCCTTGTGGAGGACGGGCGGCGCGCCGCCGTCATCCTCCCAGGCCGCGACATAGGCGTACTCGGCGTCGTTGCGCTTGGCCTCGCCTTCCTCCGTCTGGTATTCCTCACGGAAGTGGGCGCCGCACGACTCCTGGCGGTGCAGGGCGTCGATGACTATCAACTCAGCCAGTTCGAGGAAGTCGGCCACGCGCCCGGCTTTCTCCAACTGCTGGTTCAGGTCCGCCGCCTCGCCGGGAACGCGCACATTCTGCCAGAACTCCTCGCGCAGACGCGGGATATGCTGCAAGGCGGTACGCAAGCTCTGATCCGTGCGGCCCATGCCGCAGTAGTTCCACATCACCTGCCCCAACTCGCGGTAGATGTCGTCCACCGTCTTCTCACCCTTGATGGCCAGCAGGTGGTTAACACGATTGGCAACCTCGTTCTCCGCCTCACGGAAGGCCGGGTGCTCGACGGTCACGGGCTTGGGGCGTGCCGAGGCGATATAGTTGGGTACGGTCGCCGGCAGCACCCAGTAGCCATCCGACAACCCTTGCATGAGTGCGCTGGCCCCCAGGCGGTTCGCGCCGTGGTCGGAGAAGTTGGCTTCGCCACCGACGAACAGGCCAGGGATGTTGCTCATGAGGTCATAATCGACCCACAGCCCGCCCATGGTGTAATGGACGGCGGGGTAGATGCGGATCGGCGTCTCGTACGGGTTCTCGCCCGTAATCTGCTCGTACATCTCCATCAGGTTGCCATAGCGCTCTTCGATCACGCGCTTGCCGAGGCGCTTGATAGCGTCGCCCAGGTCCAGGTAGACACCGTAGCCGCCCGGACCGACGCCACGCCCCTCATCGCAGACGCGCTTGGCGGCACGGGAGGAGATGTCACGCGGCGCGAGGTTGCCGAAGCTGGGATACAGCCGCTCCAGGTAGTAGTCTCGCTCGTCCTCGGGGATCTGATGCGGCAACCGGTTGTCCCCCACCTTCTTCGGCACCCACACCCGCCCGTCGTTGCGGACCGACTCGCTCATGAGGGTCAGCTTCGACTGGTAGTCGCCCTTGACAGGGATACATGTTGGGTGGATCTGGGTGAAGCAGGGATTGGCGAAGTAAGCGCCCTTCTTGTAGGCGCGCCAGATGGCCGTGGCGTTGCTACCACGGGCATAAGTCGACAGGTAGTAGACATTGCCGTAGCCGCCCGTGCAGAGCAGGACGGCGTCGGCGACGTGAGACTCAACCTGCCCTGTCACCAGGTTGCGGGTGATGATGCCGCGCGCCACGCCGTCGATGAGGACGACGTCGAGCATCTCGTGGCGCGGATACATCTGAACCGCGCCGCGCTCCATCTGGCGGGTCAGCGACGAGTACACGCCCAGCAGCAACTGCTGGCCGGTCTGGCCGCGGGCGTAGAAGGTGCGCGAGACCTGCGCGCCGCCGAAGGAGCGCGTATCGAGCAAGCCGCCATACTCACGGGCGAACGGCACCCCGACGGCCACGCACTGGTCGATGATGTTGACGCTCACCTCGGCCAGCCGATAGACGTTGGCCTCGCGCGAGCGGAAGTCGCCACCCTTGACGGTATCGTAGAACAGGCGGAAGACGCTGTCGCCGTCGTTGCGGTAGTTTTTGGCGGCGTTGATGCCACCCTGCGCCGCGATAGAGTGGGCGCGACGCGGGCTGTCCTGGTAACAGAACGCCTTGACGTTGTAGCCTTGCTCACCGAGGGTCGCCGCCGCGGCGCCCCCTGCCAGACCCGTGCCGACGACGATAATCGTGTAGCGGCGGCGGTTGGCGGGGTTGACCAGCTTCATGTCAAAGCGGTGTTTGGCCCACTTCTGCTCGATGGGACCATCCGGAACGTGTCCGTCTGGCTGCTTGGGAGAGACCGTCCACAAGGAACGGGTGGTGGTCGCAGGCGCCACTGGGGTATCGACGACAGTAGCCATACAGAATCCTTTCCTGTGCTACTTGAGAAAGCCGAGCAGAATCGCGAAGGGGACGGTCATGAAGCCCGCCGCGATGAGGATGGAGAGCGCCTGGCCGGTGCGATGCATCCAGCTACTGCGCGGGTAGCTATTGAAGCCCAGGGTTTGCAGCAGGCTCCACGTCCCGTGGTAGAGGTGCAGGCCCAGCACGATCATCGCCAGGAAGTAGATGCCGGAGATGAGAGGGTTGCGCATCGTGACCAGGAGGTTATGGTACGGCTGCAACTCTTCGAAGTCAGAGTGGAGGGTGCCGGTGGTGAGGTTGAGAATGTGGAACGTCAGGAACAGGAAAATGAACAGCCCGCCCCACCGCATCGACAGCGAACTGAGGTTGGCCGACAGGTAGCGGCGGCCGCTGTACTTCACCGGCCGGCTCGCCCAATCCAGCTGTGTCAACTGCCAGGCCATGAAAATGTGCAGCACAATCGACACGATGAGGACGAGCCGCACGATCCACAGCACGCCCGAATAGCCCAGAATGTCCGAGCCGAAGGTGCGCAGGAAGGATGCCCAGCTATTAATCGACTCGGCGCTCTGGAAGATTTTGAGATTGCCAAACATGTGCAGGATGACGTAGCCGACCCAGATTAGCCCGGTGACGGCCATGATGACTTTCTTACCGATGGTAGTTCGGTAAATGGCTGCGACAGTCATAGACATCCTTTCGTGGGCCCTGCCCTCACCACGAGGCAAGATACGCGGGCCAAAGTGAATGGAATTGGAGATGAGTAGATTGCTGGCCTAATCTTAAGAGATTATAAGAGAGGCCCAGACCATTGTCAACCTTTGTGACGCGGCGCGTTTTGCGCCGACGCTAGGTTCTGACGTAAAGCCTGTGAAATTTAGATCGGTTAACATACTCGTAATTGACATTGTAAACAAAGCGCGGTATGATGTGGTTGACAGAACAATGGGCGCGCGTGCCCCGTCGGCGCGCATGTGGTTTCGCCCCCAGTAACTTCTTCACATTGCACTATGGAGGTGCATCATGGCTGCGAAGTTCGAAGTCTACATCGACAAAGCGGGTGAGTATCGCTGGCGCCTGCGCGCCACCAACGGCCAGATTGTCGCCACCGGCGGCGAGAGCTACAAGACCAAGGAGAGCTGCGTGAACGGCATCAACTCGGTCAAGAAGAATGCCGAAGCGCCTGTCGTCGAGCTTGAGCCTGAGAAGAAGTAGCTCCTCCCAGTTGCATCTCGTTCTAACCATAGCCCCCTGGCTCACCGTGTGACGCCGGGGGTTTCTGTTTCCCACCCCGCCTTTCAACTCCTGGCCCGTGTTTTGCTTTTCTCCCTGACATACCCGGTACGACGCTGTACGACAGGGGGATGCATGGCATACCATAGCAACGACTCACGGCGATGGGAAAAGAAGGACAAGATGTTTGCCGAGACGCACAACGACCGTTTGGCATCGGAGTGGGAAGCGCGTTTCTGCCCGGGGGATTACTGTAAGGTCGAGACCTGGCTTGTCCGTCACGCGCCGGGTCAATCGGAGGTCTGGCAGATGAAGCAATCGCGGAGCGGGCGCGCCTATGAGGTCGCCTCGGCCAAGCCCATCTGCCTATTCTGCGGCCGCACGTTGCTCGATGCGGACGAATTGGGCACGAAGATGGACCAGAACGGCTCGCTCGTCACCACTGAGGTGGGGTGGTCATTCCGCGTCTTCGGGACGTGGTGAGGCCGGCTCCCGACACGGGCGCCTCGCAGTCCTAGCGGCCGGTCTCCTGCGCGACAATGTCATGGATGGGGCGCGCGGCGCCCGCCGCCCAGGCGTCGGCCAGCTCGGCCGCGCTGAGCTGGTGGCGCAGCGTTGCTAATGAAGCGTCCAGGTCTGGTTTGTCACAGGGTGGCACAGGGGCGCCACGGCGCTCACGGAGGACCGTAGCGTGCCCAAGCAGCAACGCCCCCCGCGTCGGTTGATAGCGCGCCAGGTAGACAGCGCCGAGGGCCTCAAGACTCTCCGCCACACTCAGGTGAGCGCCCATCGCGTGCGCTAGCCCCAGACACGAGCTAAAGTGGCGCTGGGCGTGTTCCAGATCAGTGTGGTCATAGGCCAGCCAGCCTAGACCCAGGTCCGCCCGGAGCACCTCGCGCCTGTTCCCAACCAACTCGGCCAAGCCGACCGCTTCTTCAAACACGGGGAACAGGCCGTCAAAGCGTCTCTCTTTCAAGGCTACGCGCCCCACCAGATTGAGCGCGCGGGCCATGTGCAGTCGGTGCCCCTCTTGGCGCGCTAACGTCAACCCATCCTCGGCGGCCAGACGCGCCTGACTCAAGTCGCCTTCGTAGAGCGCGACCTGGGCCACGTTCAGTAGCCCGAGCGCCAACTCACGCGCATTCCCCACCTCGCGCCGCCACGCCTGGCTCGCGTCCAGCAGGTCGTGAGCGCGTTTGAAATCACCCTGCTGGGCGACGGCAAGGGCCAGATTGTTCTGGGCGCGGGCGATACTCGGTCGGTCGTCCAGGCTGATGAGATCGACGAGGCTCGTCTCGTATCGCGACACGGCCTGCGCCAGGTCTCCCTGCTGCTGGGCCACGATCCCCTGGTTCATCAGTGAGATGGCCGCCCCCAACCGATCCCCCAACTCGCGCCGCAGGTTCAGCCCTTCCGACAGCAAAGCCCACGCTCGTTCGTACTCATCTAGATCAAGGGCTAGCAAGCCAAGATTGTTCAAAGAGTAAGCGATGCCCAGACGGTCATTCAGCCTGCGCTTGATGGTCAAGCTCTCCTCATAGAGGATTTGCGCGCGGCGATACTCGCCTTGATACCACAGCGCGATGGCGAGATTGTTGAGCGTGCGCGCCGTCCCCTGGTCGTCACCCAACTCGCGACGCAGGCGCCATGCCTGCTCACCGAGGACAATCGCGCCCCTGTGGTCCCCGGCGTTCGATAGCAGGTTCGCGAGTGTGTGCAGGGCCTTGGCGCGGACCGCCGGCTCCACTCCCTGGCCGCGCGCCAGGCCCTCGCGCAGCCACAGCCGCCCCTCGCTTGGATCCGCCTGGACTTCCCAAAAACGGCGCAGCGCGCTGGCCAGACGCAACGCCGCCTCAACCCGCTCATGCTCCATGAACCAGCCCCAGGCCGCGCGCAGGTTCTCCCACTCCTGGTTAAGCCGGTCGAGCCACAGCGCCTGAGCCGCCCCCATCAGCGGCGCTTCCGCCTGTTCCGCGACACGGAGGAAGAAGTCGGCGTGGCGCTGACGCAGCGCGTGGCTCTCCCCGCGCGCCGCCAGCTTCTCCAGGGCATACTCACGCACCGTCTCTAGCATCGTGAAGCGCCGCTCCCCAGTCGCAGCGCCGCTCGTCTGCAGTGGGGTGACGGGCCGAACGAGACTCTTATCGGCCAGCGAATGGAGTCCCGCCAGGACATCGTCCACGGGATCACCATCGTGCCCCACAGCGTGGGCGCTCTCCAGGGTGAACCCACCGACCAGCACACCCAAGCGGGCAAAGAGGGCCTGTTCAGCCCGGGTCAATAGGCCGTAGCTCCAGTCGATGGTGGCGCGCAGGGTTTGCTGGCGCGTCGGCAGGTCGGACGGCCCCGTGGTGAGGAGAGCCAGGCGCCTGTCGAGACGTCTGGCAAGATCGGCGGGAGCCAGCACCTTGCTCCGCGCGGCGGCCAGTTCCAGCGCCAGCGGCAGGCCATCGAGACGAGCGCAGATCTCGGCGATCGCGAGCGTATTGTCGACGGTCAGGGTGAAATCGGGCTGGATGTCCTGCATACGGTCCAGGAAGAGCTGGACGGCTGGTGACTGCGCGAGCGCCTGGGGGTCACTGCTAGCCGCTCGCCAGACAGCGCGATCCGGCAGCGTCAGGGGTGGAACCGAAAACTCGCGCTCCCCGCGCAGACGCAGGGGAACACGACTGGTGACCAGGGCTTTCACCGTCGGGGCGACGCCCAGAATGTCAGCGAGCCAGGGCGCGGACGCCACGATTTGCTCGTAGTTGTCGAGGACCAGGAGCAGCCGCTGGCGCGCCAGGAACGCTTTGAGATTGTCGGTGGGGGTCGCGCCGGGACGGTCCTTGAGACCCAACGCGCGAGTGAGGGTCGACGCGACCAGGTCAGGCTCGGTCACGGGCGCCAGGTCGACAAAGAGGACACCGTTGGGGAAATCAGGGGCCGCTCGCCGGGCGACCTCCAGAGCCAGCCGTGTTTTGCCTACTCCGCCCGGCCCGGTCAGAGTAACGTACCTCACCTCGGGGCGCGACAGGATTTGATGGACGGCTGTCGCGTCCGCATCGCGGCCGACGAGGCGGGTCGGGGGCGTGGGCAATGATGGTAGATTCGGGCGCGCCCCGGCCGACAGGGGTATCGACGCCACCACGGTGCCGACGCCGAAGTCGTCGGTGAAGTCATCGAGGGCGAAGCGTAGAAAAGCGCGGCGTTCGGCCGCCGGGATATCCAGGCTGTCGGCCAGCCTCTCAACCATCGGGCGCGAGGGGCGCAAGGCCCCGGCCTCGACCTTGCGGATCGTCTCCCCCGAGTAGCCGATGCGCTGCCCCAACTCCGCCTGGGTGAAGCCGAGACCACGCCGCCGCCGCTGCAACCACGCGCCAAAGTCCAGTTCAGCCGACACAGGGCGTCTTCCTCTCCCGCTCCCATCCCGATTCAATCCCGCTCTTTTACCGCCAAGCGGGAAGACAGGGCGCGGCAGGTGTGGTTTAATAGGGGCACGATGGAATACGGTTCGGCCGAACCACCCGACAACTGAATAGACAACGGTGACCCGGTACGCTAAGGTAGTGCGATGTTGAGTTTGTGCAGCCAAGCGAGAACACAAGGAGATAGGACGATGAACACGCGACGCATGTTGGTCCTGGTGACGATGTTGGCGCTGGCTCTGTTTGCCTTCGCGGCGGCGGCGAGCGCGGATGGTGGCGCGACGACCGAGAGCAGCGGGACCGAGGCGGTCAACGGCACGGTGGACCTGACGAACTACGGTGTGAATTGGGGCGGCTCCGGCTACAACACGTGGTACGTGACGACGAAGAACGTGGGCAGCGGGGCGGCCGGCGGGTTCTGGATCCGCGTGACGAAGACGAACGGGACAGTGCTCAAGTGGGTGTGGGTGCCGAGCCTGGCCGCCGGCGCGAAGACAACGTTCTCGGTGACGACCACGGACAAGTGCATCTATGTCATGGTGGACTACACCCACGTCGTCGCGGAGAGCAACGAACTGAACAACTTCATCGCGCCGTGCAGCCCCTTCAAGTAGGGCGTGGCGCTCCGACTCCCTCTCGAATAGCCCCGTTGATTGGCGAAGATGCCAGTCAACGGGGCTACGGGTGTGAAGTCTGCTGAGGCCGATGAGTGTCCGAAGAGGTCGCGGGCGGGGTTGTCTAGCCCAGACTCTCCAGATAGCTGTTATACCCCTCGGCATCCAGCAACTCGTTCAGCGCGTTGGCGTCGTCAGGGCGCACGACGATGAGCCAGCCGTCCTCGTAGGGCGAGGAGTTGACCAGTTCGGGCTGACTTTCGAGCGTCGTGTTGACCTCGACCACCTCGCCGCTGATGGGCGAGAAGAGGTCGGACGCCGCCTTGACCGACTCAACGACGCCGAAGTTCTTCATCGCCTGCACCCGCGAGCCGACCTGCGGCAGCTCGACGTACACGACGTCGCCCAGTTGCTCCTGGGCGTACTCGGTAATCCCGACGCGGACCAGGCCGTTCTCGGCCTTGGCCCACTCATGTTCTTTTGTGTATTGAAGACCGGCTGGAACGTTGGGCATGATTGCCTCCTGGCAAGGTGAGACGGGATGCCTACAACCCTAACCACATACGAAGTGATTGGTCAAGATGTTCTGCATCTAGAAGCGACAACCGACCTAACGACTTGAGAATGAGCCGCGAGTCGATGGTCGCAATCCCTCGTTTGGCAGCCGTCGGCACGTGTAAGCCGACGGCTGCCCAATCGTTCATCACAAACTCACCGACCAGTAACGCTGTGGTATGGCTGGTGAGCGGGACACCGATGCTGTCATGGGATGAGTGAGGCGCGTGGACGACGACACACGGGCGAACTTTGCTGCCGGACAGGTCCGTAAACGGATAACGCACCAGGACGACCTCACTCCTTGAGGAGTTCGGCATACACGTCATCCTCTGGATTGTCCCAGATCTTGTCGAACGCGGTTTGACTCGCGCTCATCCAGAACTTGAGATCGTCCTCCTCGGTCAAGACTGTGACCAGGACCTTAGCGCCTTCGGGAAGACTCATCTCCTCCAGCAACTCGATCTTGCCCTCGTGGACTACCGCCCAGGCCGTGTGCAGCATTGTGTTCCCTCTCACCAAGCGCTCGCCCCATGCTACATGTGCAGTGGCGCTCCAAACACGCCGAGCGCCGCCTCGTGAACGACCTCCGAGAGCGTCGGGTGTGCATGGATGGTAGCAATAATCTCGTCCACTGTCAACTCGTTGCGACGCGCCACGGCCACCTCGTGGATCATCTCGGTCACTTCAGGCCCTATCATGTGGACGCCTAGAATCTCCCCATACTTGCCGTCGACGACAAATTTGACGAAGCCTTCGGTGTTGCCCAGCGCGCGGGCGCGGCCGCTGGCCGAGAAGGGGAACTTGCTGACCTTGACCTCGTAGC
>CAZLBQ010000139.1:0-12583 GCA_964557745.1 uncultured Anaerolineales bacterium | reverse complement strand
GACGGATACTACCATCACAACATGATACCCCCTAGATAAAAGCCGGAGATGAGGAGCGGCGGCCTCATCCCAGGCTTTTGTCGTTTCTATTGACAAGTGACGATTGCTAGTCTCTTACCGCCGCACCACCTCAAACACCCACGCCGGGCCGTTGGTGTACACCTGGCGGAAGTCGGGGCGGTTCTGGAACATCTCCGGCTTGAGAGCGCCGCCCTTTGCCCCGATGTAGACATAGCTAACGCCTTCATCTTTGATCGTCGGCAGCAAGTCGTCGGCAGTCTTGGCTTGCGCGACCGTCGCCTGGACCTGGGTGACGTGGTCGAGCAGCGCCTTGGACGACGCGTAGGTGTAGGAGATGGGCGGCAGGGTCACGGCGCGATCGGCCAGGATGGGCAGCCAGCCGCCGCCGTCCGGGGCCGCGTAGCCGCTCTCCTGCCATAGGCGGGCGTTGACCAGGAAACGGGCGTTGGCGGGCGTGTTGGCGCGAATCCACTGGGCCGCCGTCACGTCGTCGCGCGTCGCCAGGATGGTCACCGGGTTAACGACGGACAACATCCCGTCGGCCATCCACAGCGAGGCGACGACCAGGGCCAGCGCGCCGCCCAGGTTGAGCCACCGCCCAGCGACGCCCGGCGCCGCGTACACGACGGCCTCTTGCAAGGCCGCCAGCGCGTAGCCGGTCAGGATGGCGACAGGTAGGAAGGCCGCGATGATGAGCGCGTCGTTGCTCAGCACCCACGAGTTGCGCCCGCCCAGCAGGGTCGGGTTGGTCATCAGGACGGTCAGCGCCGCCGCGAGCAGGACAGTCGGGGCGAGCTTGGGGCGCGTCCAGATGGGCAGGCGGACGCCGAAGACACGCAGCACCGCGCCGAGCACGCTCAGCGCCGCGCCCAGGGCGCTCAACAGGATGAGCGGGCGGTCGTAGCGCAGGGCCAGCAGCCCCCAGTGCGGGGTGTTGAAGGTGGCGGGCGCGTCCAGCCAGCCGCCGAGGGTGCCCGTCGGGACGAGAATCACGGCCAGCCGCACCCACCACGGCAGGGTAACGACAAAGGCCACCCCGGCCACGCTCAGGGCGCGCACCCACTGCGCCGCCAGCCAGCGCCGCTGCCAGACCGCCGCGACCGCGTCGACCAGCAGGTAAACCAGCACGAGGGCGGCGAACATGGAGAGGACGCGATAGTGGGTGACGACGAGCGCCCCCGCCGTCAGCCCGGCCAGGATGATGCGCCGCCCGACCGGCGGGCGCGCCTCGATGGCGTCGAAGGTCAGGACGGCCGCCGTCGGCAGGAGCGCCAGGCCGGTCAACTGGGTATAGCGGCCCCAGGTGATGTAGTACGACGGCATGAGCGTCACCGTGCCAACGATGGCGAAGGCGACCAGCCCGGCCCCGCGCCGCCCGGTCAGCCGCGCCGTTAGCAGGTACGCCCCCACCGCAACCAGGACGTTCATCACCTGCCCAACCAGCAGCAGGGCTTCCTCCGTCGGCAGCCCGGATAGCCAGGTGAACAGGGCCGTCACGGCGTGGAAGCCAAAGTGGTAGTAGAACGGCGCGTTGACGACGTCAGGCCCCCACGTCGTCGGCAGGCGCCCCCCCTCGACAAACAGGTTGATGGCCACGGCGTGCTGGATCGAGTCGACCCAGGGCGGCACGACCAAGCCCCGCGCGTGGAGCGCCCGCAGTCCGCTCGTGACCAGCAGCAGCGCCAGGAAGCCGCCCATCACGAGGCGGTTGTCAGGCGCGAACCCGCCCCCAAACGAGGCCGCCGGGCTGTCCGCCGGGGCGGCTGCAATCCCCGCCGCCTCGCTGACGTGCGCCACGCGGCCCCGCCGCCCCCAGACGCGCCACGCCAGCCACAGAGCCAGCACGAGGACACCGGCCCGCGCGACCATCGCGTTCAGGCCGACGGGCAGCGGGCTAAGGACGAGGAACAGCAGCGGCCAGACGGCCAGGCTTAGCCCGACGCTCAGCGCCAGTCGGCCGGCCGGGTCGCTCAGGGCGCGGTAGTCGCCGCTGACGGGCCTCCGCCCCCGATCGAGCCACAGCAGCAGGGCGTAGCCGGGCACGAAGAAGACGCCGAGCAGCGGCAGCATCAGCCACAGTCCGCCCAGCGCCCCCTGGACCAGCCCACCGAGCAGCGCCCCGTAGCCGAGTTGGGTGTAGGTCTTGAAGTTAAGGTCGCCCGGCTGCGCCTGCCCCTGGACCAGCAGCGTCCCGTCGGCGTAGGCGTCGGCCTTACTCGACCAGAAGGTGGCGGGGTTGCCGGGCGGGCCGGAGAAAGTGAAGCGGTAGGCGCGGCCGGCCGAGTGGGGCTGGGGCGCGAAGTCGAGACGCAGCGGGTCGTTGTGGCGCAGCCCGGCCAGCAGCGTCTCGACGCGCGCCACCTCCGCGCCCGTGTCGTCGACCAGGCGGAAGGTCAGCGCGCCCGCCGGCAGCGGGTCGGGGTAGACCGCCAGCAGGAGCTCCACCGCCGCCAGGCCATCCTCGTGGGCGACAAACGTCTGCCCGACGGCGTCGGCCGTCTCGATGCGCGGCGCGGGCGTATCCAGCCGCGGCTGGTCAATGTCCTGGCCGCCGACGCCACCGCTACACCCGGCGAGACCGAGCGCCAGGAGCAGGGCAAGGCCAAAGAACCATCGCGGTGTAGGCATAATCTTCAAGTTACGCAGCATTATGACAACCAAAGAGACCAGGACACCTTGGCGCGTTCCGCCAGCGGGGTGTCCTGGTGAAGTGTATCGCACGTGACGGAGCGCCCGCCGGACGCGCTACTCGGCAGCGCGCGGCCCGCCGAACCGCTCGGGCAGTTGGACGCGGTGACGGATAATCAGGACAATGGCTGCCGCCGCCGCCGTCAGGACGGCGATCCACTGGGCTGTCGGCAGGCCGCCGATGGTCCAGGCGTCGGGCCGCTGGAACTCGACGATGAAGCGCGCCAGCGGGTAGAGGATGAGATAGACCAGGAAGATGTCGCCATTCCGCAGCCGGTCGCCGAAGCGCCGCGCGATGTACAGCAGGCCTAGCGCGATGAGCAAGTTGAGAATCGACTCGTAGGCAAAGGTCGGGTGGAAGCGCGTCTCGGGCGGCAGGTCGGCGAACTGCGGCAGGCGGTGCTGGGCGTCGATGGCGACACCCCACGGCAGGGTCGTCGGGAAACCGTAGAGTTCCTGGTTGAAGAAGTTTCCCCAGCGGCCAACGGCCTGGGCCAGGGCCAGGCCTGGCACGCAGATGTCGAGCCACTGCAGGAAGTTGAGCTTGGCGAAGCGGCAGTAGAGCCACACGCCGAAGGCGCCGCCGATAATCGCCCCGTAGATGCCCAGGCCGCGCAGCCCGCCGTTCCAGAAGGCGATGATATCCAGCGGATGCTCGCGGTAGTAGTCCCAGCCAATCCCGCCGGGCGGCGAGGAGATGACGTGATAGAGCCGCGCGCCAATGAGACCGAAGATGAGCGCGGGGATGAGGGCGTTCCAGACGTGATCAGGGTCCAAACCCCGCCGCTTGGCTTCGGTCGACGCCACCCACGCGCCGACAAGCGCGCCGACGGTAATCAGGAATCCGTACCAATACAACGTTAACGGCCCAATTCGCACCAGTTCTGGCGACATGACACCCATACCTTCTTTCAAATCCGAGATGCGGGGAACGCCCGCGGCGTTCGCGCGCGACCGCCGAGAGCGAATTATAGCGGTGGGGAGAGGGCCGGTCAAACTAGCCCTCATTTGGGACTTGCCAAGTAAGGGGTTCTTGCTGTATACTGGTGTAATAGACCGCACAACCGTTTCCGCCTCGCTGGGTGAGGTGAAACCCCGTCATATGGGTGCGGGCCTGAGACAGGCCAAAGGAGATCTAATGAGTCCATCGGCAAGTCCAGCGGTACGTCGGCAGCAAATGATCGCTAAACTCGGCTATCTGACCGAGAGCGATGTGTTCAGCGGCAAGGCAGCGGGCACGGAAGACCTGAGCCAGGTCGGCAGCGTCCAGCGCTTCGTCAAAGGTGACGTCTTTTTCTCGCCGCGCGATCACCAGGAAAGGCTGATCCTGCTGCGCGAGGGACAGGTCCAGGTGTTCCGCGTCGACGCGGAGGGCAACCAGATTAGCATCACCATCCTGGAACCCGGCGCGCTGTTCGGGAAGATGACCCTGCTGGGCCAGGGTATGCACCATGTGTCGGCGGTGGCTGCCACAGACGGCGCGGCCACGATGATCGAGCGGGCGGACCTGGAGCGGCTGTTTGTCGAGAACCCGCAGCTCGCCCTGCGCGTCCTCAACACCCTCGGCCAGCGTCTCATCGAAGCAGAAGCGCGCCTGGAGGACATTGCCTTCAAGAGCATCCCGGCCCGCCTGGCGTCGCTCCTGCTGCGCCTGTCGGACAACGGCGCGGACCAGATTAGCGGCTATACCCATCAGGAATTGGCCGAGATGATCGGCACGTACCGCGAGACGACGACGCAGACCCTGAACCACTTCAAGAGCCAGGGCCTGCTCAGCATCGGCCGCAAGCGCATTCAGATTCGCGACCGCGACGCCCTCGCCCGTATCGCCGAGTAACCACCCTCGCCTCTCCCATCGGGACGCCCACCTTCCGAAGTCACGACGCTTCGGAAGTTTTTGCGTCCCTGGTGACCTTGCCGTTTCCCCGTCCCGCCTCTACAATTTCTGTTACCCCGGCCCGGCGTCCGTGGCCGGTGTAACATTTCCGCTGCTCACTGGCACTAAACGGCATATCCGCGTCTGCCATTATCTCATTAACCAGCGAGGTGCGAACCAATGACGAATTTCTGGGATCCCCTGCAGCGTGTCACCCGCCTGCGCCGCGCCGACGAGGCGCGCGAACACAAGGACGGCATGGGCCGCCTGCCGCCGGGCCAGGCCTTGACGCTTAAGTTCCCCGTCCTGACCTACGGCTCGACGCCCACCGTCAGCCTCGACACCTGGCAGTTCAAGGTGTGGGGGCTAGTCGAAGAGCCGAAGGAGTGGGATTGGGCGGCGTTCCTGGCGCTGGGGGAAAAGACGGAGACGGTGGACATCCACTGCGTGACGCGCTGGAGCAAGTTCGACACGACCTGGAAGGGCGTGCCGTTCAAGGCCGTCTACGAGCAGTTGAAGCCCAAGCCAGGCGCAGATTATGTCATGCTTCACAGCTATGGTGGCTACACCACCAACATGCGCGTCGACGAGATGCTCGACGACGACGTTATGTTCGCCTACGAGTACGATGGCAAGCCGCTAGAGCGCGATCACGGCGGGCCGATGCGGGCGCTTGTCCCCAAGCTCTACTTCTGGAAGAGCGCCAAGTGGATTCGCGGCCTGGAGTTCATGAACCAGAACCGCCCCGGCTTCTGGGAGATGTACGGCTACCACCTCCACGGAGACCCCTTTGCCGAGGAGCGTTTCTCTTAGAGAACACCATGTTCTCTAGGTCAGAGAGATACTGACCCCAAACGCTCAGAGAGCCGGTGACCGCTGCGAAGCTGCCCGTCAATGCGTCGCAACCTCGCCCTGGCCGGTAGAACTCCGCAATCTACGTTGGGTTTGGCTTACCGTTGCAGATTGCGTAAAATACGTAAAGTACTCGTGCAGGTATTGGGAGCCGATCATGTCTACCGCCACGATCATCAGCAGGACCGACCTGGCCCGCCACACGCGTCAGGTTGTGGATCAGGTTCGACGCGGTCACATCTTTGTCGTGGAAAGTTACGGGGAAGAGCAGGTCGCTATCCTCGATATTCTGGATTATCGTCTCCTCAGCGCCGTAGCGACCTACCACGCTCAGGCGGCTGAGAAAGGCGCATCACCTCGAGTACCTATCCGAGACACGGCGTTGGCGCCCCAGGGCCTGAGTGATGAGGTCGTCCAAGAAGCTGTCACACTCGCTGGCGGTGATGTTCAGGTGGCCTGGAATAGGGCAATTGTGGCTTATCTTGAGGGGAACATCAGCCTGGGACGGGTAGCTCAACTGCTCGGACTGCCGCGCTTTGACCTCATGCAACGCTTTACCCGCTTAGGTCTGCCGCTCCAGCTTGGCGCGGCTAACCTCGAAGAGGCCAGGGCGGAATTAGAAGCCTTGCAGAGTTGAGTCGGGAGCCAGATGCCCACTCGTCTGCTGGATACCACCCTCCTCAGCAACTTTGCCCATCTTCGGCGACCAGACCTTCTTAGGCTGGCGCTGGGAGAAGATATCGCCGCAACCTCCTTAGTCATGACCGAGCTCCGCGCAGGGGAGGTTCTCGGTCTCGTGCCTGTATGCGACTGGGACTGGCTGCGGGTGCTAGAACCGACCGACGACGAGCACCGCCTAGCCGTAACGTTGGAACAACAGCTGGATCCTGGGGAAGCAGAGTGCCTGGCAGTGGCCGAGACACGCGGCTACACATTCCTTTCGGATGACTTCGTAGCGCGACGGCTGGCTCAGCAGCGTCATGTGACGGTGTCAGGGACGCTAGGGGTTCTGCTCACTCTTGTTCATGAGGCACATCTGACGGTCGAAGAAGCCGATAGCCTGCTAGCGGTGATGATGAGCCATGGGTATCGCTCACCCGTTAAGTCCTTGTCGGAACTACTGCCTTAGGCGCGACCAGAGTTTGATGCGCTCCGACTTGTGACCGATTCGGATATGGGGGCAACCACGGTGATAGCTGTGCCTGAGCCTCACATAGACAGCAAGAACACGCCGAGCGTTTCGACAAACAACCATGCTCCGGAACTATTCCCTATGAAGCACCTTGGAGACCCCTTTGCCGAGGAGCGTTTCTCTTAGAGAACGATCTGTTCTCAAAAATCTTTCGCGGGTTCTCTGGTGAACCGTGCACAGGTCGGCGATCACCGTTTCGATGGAACTACCCCCTCTTGCTTATGTAAGGAAAAGGACCAAGGAGGCTTAGTTCCAGTACTAACCTCTTTGGCAGCCTTGAGTATGTCGTCGCGGCAAGGGCATGGCCTAGATGCAGGTTGAGGATCAGGGGGCGTGATACTCCGCCGTGACCACCAGCCGCTGTGTCTTGCACGTCCGACTATCCGTAATGAGCGTTGCCGTCGCCGTCGTTGTCGGGGCCATGACGCCGACATCCTCCTCGCTCACCTCCTGGATGCCCCGCACCCGATAGGCGTACTCGCCCTCCTCGGTCGCGATGACGACATCGTCGCCCGGTTGCAACTCATCGAGACGGGTGAACGTCGCATACGGACCGGTCCGCTGACCATAGAGGACAATGTTGCCTAGCTCACCCGGCAAGGCTGTGCCGATCATCCAGCCAACGGCTGGCAGACGCAGCTGATAGTCCACGTCGCTGAGCATGACCGGCGAGTCGACTCCGAGGCGCGCGATCTTGATGCGGCTGGGCGGCAACCCTGTCACAGGTTCGGACGGAGCCGGCCCAGCGCTCGTCCCGCTGCGGCTCGGCTCTGGTTCCGCCAGGGGAATGCTGTGCCCGTCGGCGAGAACGAGCGCCCGCGCCGTGGACGGCGACACCGCTTCCCGCCACGCCAGGTAGTTGAACAGCGTCATGTACCCGAGGCCCATGGCGAGTAGGATCACGCCGACGGCCAACAGCAGGCGGCGCAGCCAGCGACGGCCGGGACCGGCCCGCCGCCCAGCGCCATGACGATACAAGAAGCGGCTGGCGACAACGAGGGCCGCTCCCACGCCCACAAGGGGCAGAGTCTCCAGCAGGGCCATGGTCTACTCTTCCTGCAGGCGGGAGTGGGGCCGCAGCGGGTCGGCCACCGTGGGCGGACGGCGCAGATCCGGCGCCTTGTCATCCGGCGGCTCTATAAACCCGCCGGGCAACTGCCGCACCGTCTTCGATCCCCCGCCGGCGTTGGTGACGACGTAGGACGTCTGGCCGCCCAGATCGGCGCGGTGGATGCGGCCGTTGATCGCCAGGGGCAGCCGCAGCCCATTGGCCACGACCTCGATGAGACGCGCGTTCGGCTGGCGGATCTGCCCCGACTTGGTTAGCAGCGTGGGCCAGCGGTGAACCGAGTGCGTTCCCAGGCTCACAATGTTCACCACATCATGGTCAGGCCACAACTCGGTCGCGTTCCCCGAGGCATCCTCCCGCACGCCATTCACGGTCCCGGTGAAGGACCAGACGGTACTGGCTTCCGCTCCACCGGTGCGACGGGTCACTAGAGTACCCATGACCCTCACATTGGTAGGGGCCACTACATCCACGATGACTGTATTAATCTCCTGGGTTACCTTCGGTCGGTTGGAGGCGTTCTGAGCGCCGTCCTGGGCGAGCGTGATGCCGGGTAGGACGGCAAGAGCCAGCAGGACCAGAACCAGGCCGAGGGTCAGGCGGGCGTGAGAGCGCATATATCCTCCGTAGAGCAATCAGGCGAGCGCGCGCTAGTGGCAGCGCTGGTGGAAGGCGTGCTGCGGCGGTGTTGCGCCAACCCATCGCCCACCGCCGCGATGACGGCCTCGACCTCGTCGTCTGTCATCCGTGAACTGAGGGGCAGGAACAGCATCCGACGGTACTCCCCATAGGCGACGGGGAAGTCGTCGGGCTGGTAGCCGTACTTGTCGCGATAGTAGGGTTGGAGATGCATGGGAGGCAGGGGCAGGCGGGCCGCGACGCCACGCGCGTTCAACTCCGCCACGAACTGGTCGCGAAACGCGAGCCGCTGGCCCCCCGTATCCGACCGACCAAACCACGCCATGTTGAGGCGGAGCACATACGTCGACCAGGCCGAGTGGAGAGGACCCGTCTGCCCCGGTGTCTCTAGTTCGGGACAGCGAGCAAACGCCCGGTTGTAGCGCGCGGCCCAGGCGGCGCGTTGGGCTTGACTTCGCTCCACGTCGTCGAGTGCGATCAGCCCCGCCTGGGCCTGCCCCTCTGTCATGGCAAAGTCGAAGCCGGGGTAGACAATCTCGTAGCCGCATCCGGCCCTGCTGCCGGGCGAGCTACGGACGCGATGCCAGCCGTGGTGACCAATCACGCGCGCCTGGTCCATCAGGCCCACTGGCCCCACCAGCACCCCACCGCTTGCGCTACCAGCCGTCGTCTCCGACAGACTGCCAAAGCAGACGACATGAGCGGGGTCACCATCGTTAGCCCGGTCAGCAGCGTCCCTTCGATAGACAGTCCCTGGCATCTGCGTCGCGTCTTCGACTACCGCCAGCCGGTATGTCCGGGCCACCTCCATGACAGCCGCCAAATCGCACAGATGACCGGCGTCGTGGCTGGCGGCAATCGCCTTGAGCGTGACCGTCGGGTCGGTCAGGTGAGCGCCGGGGCCACTGAGATGGCCATGTTGATCGAGTTGACCGGCGACCCTGGCGGCCTGGCGAACGTCCAGCGTGAGGCTTTCACGCTCCACATCCACCAGAATGGGGCGCGCGCCCACCTGCTCGATGGCATTGAGCGTATGACAGCCAGTGAGCGGTGAAACCACGACGCCATCCCCCGGGCCGATACCCAACGCCAGGAGAGCCGTGTGGAGCGCTGCCATCGGCGAATTGAAGGCAACAGCAGCAGGCGCGCCGACGAGCGCCGCCACTCTCTCCTCGAGGCGTCTGATCTCACCCCGGGGACCGACGGCCAGCGGGACGGGACAAGCCCGCCCTTGAGTGTCCTGCCGACGCATCCTTGCGTTCCCCTGCGGACGTGTCACCATCTCCTTCACCGGTTCCTGAGCAACACCCGACGCGCAGGATTGACGACCGTCCACACCAACTCTGTCGCGTCCGCTCCCCACTGAATGGCGCGTGTCCCCTCAGGCAATGACTGGGCCTTGCCCCGCTCCAGCGTCCGCACCGGACCGCCAGCCGACGAGACCACCCGCAGCGTCGCCTCGCCGTTCCCTTCATCTACCTCAAAGGCAATCTGATCGCCGACGGGCGCCCAGGCCACGGCAGCCGGGACAATCCGCGCGGGCGGCTCAACGTGGGCAATCTGGAGAGGCTGGCTGCTGGGCGACAGGCCGATGGCATACACGACTCCTTCGTCGGCGTAGGCATAGCCAAGGCTGTTGGGCGCCCACGAGATGGTCAGGGGCGTAGGGCTGAACTGACGCGCCTGGCCGCCATCCGTCGCCACGAGCCACGTGCCCTCCCTGCCGGCTTCGCCTGTCGTCACGCGCCATCGACCATCCGGCGAGGGCGCCGAGCGCGGGGCTAGGGTGGGCAAGGGCGCCGGCCGCGTTGCGGTGGCGGTGGGCGGCGCGAGGACGGCCTGGGTGGGCGCGGCTGGCGTGACCACGGTCGGCGGCGGCGCTGGGTTGACTGTGACCGACGCCGGGCCGGCCAGCAGCGGTATCACCAGGAACAGCATGATGTTGGTCAAGCCATGCGACAGGGTCACGCCGAGGATACTGCCCGTCTTCACCACCGCCCAGCCGAAGAAGATGCCTACGCCAAAGACAAAGGCGATGTCAAGCTCCGAGCGGTGGCCGACGTGGAGGATGGCGAACAGGGCGGCGACGTAGGCCAGCCCGCCCGCCCCCAGCGCGTCGAGCGCCGTCCGCTGCAGGATGCCCCGGAAAAGCAGCTCTTCGAGTAACCCGGTACTGACCAGGAGAATCAGCGCGGGCAGCCAGACCTGGGGCCACCCCAGTTCCTGGATGAGCGGCTGGGGCGACAGGATGAGGTACTCGGCATAGCCCAGCGCCAGCCCTGTCAGGCCAATGGCGACCTGGACCGGCAGCCCGCGGCGCGTCAGGCCGACGGCGCGCCCCGTCAGGCCCAGCGAGCGCATGACCATGAACGCCATGACAAATAGCGGGAGGCTGGTAAAGAGATACCAGTCAATCTGCGGGAACCGCGTCAGCGGCAGCGACAGGCTGAGGAGACGAATCAGCGGGACCAGGGTCAGGCTAAGCAGCAGGCGGTGGACGGGGTGCTCCCAGCGCAGCGTCGTGTGGATGAGCAGCGCTATCAGGAGGACGGCGTAGAGGGCCAGCCCCCAGCGTGGGTCGCCCAGGTTGGTGACCAGCTCGGCGGCCATCAGCAGGACCAGGTAGCCCCAGGCCTCTAGCGCGGGCTGCTGGATGAACGACACCCAGCGCCGTGACGCCGTCTCTCGTCCAAAAGGTGAATGACTATTTACAGGCTCGGCACACACGGCGAGTTACTCTTTCGCATCATCCTGGATACGGAACGGACAGACAGGGTCAAACGCGGTCGACGCGCCCTAGCGCAGGACGTCGGCCACGCGGACAATGACCGTCGTGACAAAGATAACCATCAGCGGCACGATGGCGACGTTCAACAGGCGGCTCAGGCGCTGCGCCCGCTCCCCCTCCAGCCCGCTGATCAGCTCCTTCTGGACCAGCAGCGAGATCAAGGTGAGGATGGCGATCAGCGCCAGCGACCCCGCCCCAATGACCGTCACGACGGTCGTTGTCGTGGTAGTGACAGTGGTAATCATCGAATCGTACGCCCTTCTATCCCACGTCCACGCTTGCCGGCTCCGAGACAGCGCTGCCTCGCCGCCCGCGCCAGCTTCCCCTGGTCTCCGCCGCCGCTCGATACACACTCGGCGTCAGGAACACGGCCTCTACCGCCAGCGCCACGACCCACCCCAGGCTTAACCCGGCAAGCCCCGCCATCTTCGCGCCCCACGCGGCCAGGACTAGCTCCAGAGCAGCCCCCGCCAGGGCGGGTCCAATGGCCTGGCGCACCCAGCCCTGGATGCGCGCCACGGCGACGTAGTGGTTCTTGACCAGGAGCGGGAAGACGCCCAGCGCCAGGAAGCGGAGGGACCAGGTCGCTTGCTCGGCGTAGGTGGCCCCGAACAGCCCCAGTGCGAGGGGCGCGGCCAACCAAACGACGACATTCGTCGCCAGCCCAGCCGCGAGGGACAAGCTCAAGGTCAGACGCAGCTTATGGGCGAGCGCCGAGGGCTGGCCCGCGCCGACGGCGTAGAGGACAGTCGTCAGAGCCGCCGGCGCGACAAAGACGAAGCCGGCGATCATCCAGGCCACGTAGAAGCTGGCGTTCAACGACGCCGAGAGCAGCGTCGTGACCACCACCGGCAGCGCCAGCCCCGGCGCTCCAAGCGCCAGGTTGAGCGCGTGATGGCCTAACGCGGCCCGCCCCAATCGGCGTACCCATCCCCACTCAGGGCGCGCCTGCCCCCCCACCTGCCCACGCAGCATGAGAAACCCCAGCACTACGGCGAGCGACAGGGCATTGCCCAGCAGCCACGTCGTATAGATGGTCAAGTCCCATTGGCCCGCCAGCCAGAGACCGGCGGCGACAAGCAGCGCCAGCTTCGACACGCCGATCAGGATGTTGCGCGTCAGTTGGAGGCCGCCCCGCAGCAGGCCAATCACCGCCTGGTCGAAGACCATGCCCATCGCCGTGAGGCTGACGCCCAGCGCGAAGAGAGTGACGGCGCCCACGTTCTCCGCCAGAGGCGCCAGCTCGGGCGAGAGCCGCGGCGCGAGCAGGGCAAAGAGCACGCCGAGGCCAGCGCCCGCGCCCCCCGTGACCAGCAGCCCTGTCAAGAGGAGGGGGAACGCCTCCCTCGGCCGCTGCGACAACTCGCCAATCAACAGCGTACCCAACCCCAGGCTGCCGACCGTCGCCAACAGCATCATCGCCGAGATCGCCGCCGACGACACCCCCACCACACCCGC
>CAZLBQ010000138.1:0-12598 GCA_964557745.1 uncultured Anaerolineales bacterium | reverse complement strand
TCGTCAGTCATAAGCCGGTTCGTGAGAAACGCCCACAGACTGTCGAGATCGGCAAAGTGGTACGTCCTGCCGTCGGCCGTGCTTTGCAGCGATGCCTGCCACGGAGCCAGGGCATCCGCGCGCCGCAGCCGCAGCAGGTAGGAGTGATAGTTTGGCCGCCCGCCTGGGATATGCATGAGCTAGTATACCTACCGTGCGAGCGGCGCGCCCTTCCACCAGTCCTTCCGAGAGCGGGGGTCCATGAAACGGCCTGTGTCACGCACGGCCACGCCGATTTCCTCGCCGGTGGCGCGGCCAAGCGCCTGTCCACCCTTGAGGGCCGGCAGCCGGCTGCGGCCCAGGCTGTTTAATTGCCGATAGCTGGCCAGTAGCGATGGCTCGGTGCAGACATTCTCGAGATGCACGGTATAGCCCTGCACGACGTTGTCGTCGCGCGTGTACTTCAAAGTTAACCGCGTTTCACTCGCGTACAGCACGAGCGCCTCGTAGCCCTGACCAATGTCGTAGCCCGAGTCTGGCGCGCCGATTGTCTCACCCGGTGTCGTCGCCATACCCAGCAGCGTCACCGGCCAGGCGCCGATCGGGCCGCCGCGCGAGTCGGTAGACCAGTCCCAATCATAGACTCTGTAGACCGCCGGAAACAACGGCGTGCGCCGGTCGTTGAACAGGGCGGGCAATTGGGGGGCCTTGGGGTCTGATGAACCGCTGTAATCAACGAGCGCCTGGAGGGCGTTCGTCGTCTCATAGCTGCGTATCGCCAGGTTGAGGTCCGGGTGGCTTTCGGCCGGTCGATCCGTCGGCGGCCCGTTGACCGACAGCGAGGTATAGCGCGCGCCGGGAATCGCGGCGCAGATGTCGACAGGCTCAGGCGTGGCTGTCGGCACGGGCGTCGGCTCGACGATCCCCACTTCCACAATGTTGCTCACCTGGGCGCCCCACTCGTTGGCCGCTTGAACAGTGAAGTAGGAGATGCCGACGGGCAGTGTCGCATTGACCTGGGTCTCCTGACCAGAGTAAATCGTAACTGCTCCGGCCATGGCAGGATGGGCGCTCTGCGACAGTCGGTACGCCTTTGCCTCAGGAACCGAATCCCACATCAGGCGAATCTGATTCCAGGCCACAGGCTCGAAAGAGAGGGTCGGGGCCGTCGGAAAGCCCTCAGGTATCCGGGATACCATCGGCAGGTACAGAAAGTTGTTGAATTCAAACTGGGCGTTGGTGGCGCGATGGGCGGTAACCAGGATAACAAGGATTGCGGCTAACGCTAGCCCGCTTCGAATATGAGACATGGTTCCCCCGAGGACTGTAGGAGCGATATCATGGGTGGATTAGCGCTGGGCTACAGACGTTCGCGAAGGAACGTCTGTAGCCCAACGGGGGCAAGCGCACGGAAAGGGGCCGGCCGAGCTAAACGGGTGTTTAGCCACTACAGCTGCCGGTGAGCGTTGAGGTGTCAATGACGGCGCCGGCCTGGGTGATGAAGCTAAAGGTCATGCGCTGATTATCGGCTTCGATGAGCATAGCGCCCCAATCGCCGTTATAGCGGACCTGGCTGCCGGGCACGATGTTGGGAAAAGCATACTTACCGGCGCCACCCAGGCCATTGACGAAGTAGGTCAGTCCATCCACCTGGAGGCGTTCGTAGGTGTGATCGTGCCCAGCCAGGACAACCGAGGCGCCCCACTGCTTGAAGGGCCAGCGCATGGTTAGAACGGGTTGTTCCTGACCATGGGTGGACGAGGAATAAGGGGCGTGGTGGAAGTAGACGACGCGCCAGCACGCAGTCGACTCGGCGAGCTTATCGCGCAGCCATGCCGCTTGCCGCGAATCACTGCGGGTACCGTCAGGTTCGTTGGGGTCGCTGTCGAGGACGAAGAAGTCGACGTTGCCGCGGAGAAAGGTATAGTAGCGCTCATTGCCCGGCAGTTGGAAGTAGTCGAGGTACGGCTGCGCGCCTGGGGTGAGCCAATCGTGGTTGCCCAACGACGGCCAGAAGCGGTTCTGGCCTGTAGGGCTGCCGGACCCGTAGTTGCCGGTGTAGGGAGACATAAAGTCTTGGTAGTCCCTGCCGATGTGATCGTCGATGGTGCCGGCTTCACCGCGAGGATAGTTGTTGTCGCCAACGGTGATGACGAAGTCAGGGTCCCAGTTCCTGACGAGATTGGCCACGGCAGCCTCATGCTCGTCGCCCATGCCAAAATCGCCAATGGCGGCGAAGCGGGTGGTCGTCTGCGATGTCGCGGTCAGCGCGAGATCGAAGCTGACATCGGAGCTATCGCGAGCGGCCTGGTGAACTTCGACGGCCAGGACGTTCAGGCCTTCACGCAGGAGGGCGGGGCTGAGCGTCTTCTGCCAGAACTGCGTTTCCTCGTCGCCGCTGACAGGACCGGTCGCCAGCGTATCGTAGGCGATATTGCCGGGCGGCAGGTTGCTGCGGAGAACCTCCTGGCCGTTGAGATAGACCAGCGCGCCGTCATCACGGAGAAGCCGCAGATCGAGGCTCTTGACGGTTGAGGGGTCAAGCATCGTGAACGTATGACGGAAGTAGGTGGTGACGAAGTTGTTGCGGGCACAGGCTGGATCAGGCCCGCAGGTGATGCGGGTGCGTTGACGGGTCGGGTCCCCGTAGCCGAGCATGGCCGGTCCGTCGTTCCAGGCGCTATCGTCGAAATTGGGTTCCCGCCACGCCGTGCGCTGGTCTGAGCCATTATCCAGGTACTTCCAGCGAGCGCCGGCGGAGGGCGGCCCGACGGGGGCGGGCACGGTGGGGCGATACGCTTTGGCCACCAGAGGAAGATAGATGAAGTTGGTAGAGGGCGACGGCGGCGGCGTTGCCGTCGGCGTTGTCGGCGTTGTCGGCGTCGCCGTCGGCGTCGCCGTCGGCGGCGGTGGGCTAGCGCCGAGATCGACCCACTCGCTGCGGAATTTCTGGAAGTTCGGCGGCAGGTCCTTCGAGGCACTGGTTTGGCCCGCCTCGCTGTACCATTGGGTGTCGCCGTTGTCCATCAGCAGCTGGACGGCGCCAGCGCCAGCCAGTTGGTCCGGCATATCGACAATCGCCTCAAAACTGCCCCGCAAGGCGGGGGCGTTCGGCTGCAGGTCGCCCAGGTCGCGCACCAGGCTCGGCGCGTCATCCCGCTGACCGGACCAGCGATAGAGGGCGAAGTTGCCGGAACTGTCCGCCGAGCCGGCGATGATGAGACACTCGTTATTCCTGTTGCAGCGGATGTCGCGGATGCCGCGGCCGCCCAGGTCCAGCTCGATGGGGGCATCGAACTCGGCGGTGGCGCCCGAGCCTGCGACCAGGGCTTGGATGTTCTTCAAGGGGGCGATGAGCGCCTTGTCGCGCGTAGTGACCGGCACGAGGGGGGCGCGAAAGCCGATGTAGGCGGTGGTTCCGTTGGGGGCGATGGCCAGCCCTTCGATGTTGAAGCCATCCGGGTGCTCGGGAGCGTAGTCCTGGCGAGCGCTAGTCGAGAACGCGTAATCGTGGCTGTCGCCCCAGGCAATGAGGTCGCCGCCTACCGGCTGGTTCTTGCCCCCTGTGCGCAGACCGGAATAGGAGCCGACCCAGGTGAGAGTCGGCGCGCCGGTATCTGTGCTGCTGACATCCGTGGCGAAGAGGCGAAAGCGGTTCGGGCGAATCTTGCCTTGACTACTGTTGCTGTGGGAGCCGATCCAGTAGATGCGGTCACCGACGCGGTCCGCGCCCTCGATATCCACTTCGCGTAGTTTCCCATCGTCGTCGCTGTCGGTCAGGCCCAGGTCGGCGGTGACATCGCGCGTCGCGAGCGGCAAGCCGGACTTGGTGCGGTCGTAGAGGCGGAGAACCTGGTCCTCGTCGTTGCCGACCCACATGCGGTTGGCATCGATGGCAATGGCCGCGGACGCATCACTGGCGCCGGTATGGAAGCGCGTAGTGGCGGGGCGGTCTGAAGCCGGGGAGGCCGAGTACGAGATGATGTAGGGGGGCGACGTCTGATCGTTCAGCCTGGTGGTGACGGTCACCGTGGCGCTGTACAGGGTCCCCGAGGGGAGGAGATTGAGCTTCCAGAGGCCCCCGTCAGAGGGGTTAGGGGAGGTTACTAGCCTGCCAAGCGGATCGACGTATTCGGCGTTGAGGCTGCTACCCTCGGGAATCTGGAACGAGAGACCGGCGGCCGCCGGGTCGGTCGGGTCGCCGATCACCCCGCTTACCCAGGCCGGGCCAGAAGGCGGCAGATCAACGAAAGGCGAGCCGACCGGCGTGATGGTGAGTGGATCCCCCTGAGCATGGACCCTGGGCAGGGGGATGGCGGCGAGAGGTGTCGCCCAGAGGGCGGGGGCAAGCAGAAGCAGGGCAACGATGAGGAGACGGCGGTTGAGCATAGGGCACTCCTTGTGAGGCGGCGAGGGCGGGCGGTCGTCATCGGGGACGGGTGAGGCAGAGTAGGGCATGGGGCGATGGCTAGGGATTGGCCTCCTTGATGGTGAGCAGGAGCGAGCGCGCTCCGCCTGGTCGTCGAGCCGCGCGGGGACCTGGCTTCCGAGACCTGACAGGTTTGCAAAACCTGTCAGGTCTGCGGACCAGCGTCTGCGCTAGGGCTGATTCACGCCTTTGGCCAGGTGCGGCAGGAAGACACGCAGCCCGCTGGGGACCGGCGCGGTGGCCGTCGGCGAGGGGCTGACGGTCGGCGCGGGGGTCCGCGACGGGCCGACGGGCGTTGTCGGTGTCGGCGAGGGGCTGACGGGCGTGGTGGGCGTCGCTGACGGGCCGACGGGCGTTGTCGGTGTCGGCGAGGGGCCGACGGGCGTCGTGGGCGTCGACGTGGGCAACGACGTGGGCGTCGACGTGGGCAGCGGGGTCCGCGTTGCCGTCGGCGTTGGCGACGCCGGCGGGGTCGATGTCGGCGTTGACGACGCGGAGGGGCCGGGGGTGTTCGTCGGCGCCGGGGTAGTGCCGAAGACGGGCTGAGCCAGGGTGAACTGGCCGATGGCGGTTGACGGCACGCCCCGCAGCCCGTCGACGATCAGGACCATCGTCTCCCGGTATTCGCCCACGATCAGCTTGCCGTTTTCTTGCACCGTGCCGACCAGCCGAAACTGGCGCTCGACCTCTTGCCTGGGGGCGCGGTACGCGGCGCTCGGCGTGCCTGCCGGCGGGGTCGGGATGCGGCGCTCCTGCGCCTGGACGACGCTGAAGACCTCCGACGTCAGGGTCAGCGTCGTGCCGTCGAACGTACCGGAGACGCGCGGCCCGATGCCGAGGGGCTGGGCGGGGATGGGGGTCTCGCCGGGGCGCGGCGTGGGCCCAATCGGGGTGGCCTGGATGACCGCGACCTGGGGGTAGGCCAGCGTGCGGTCCAGGATCACCTGCCCACAGACCGTACCAGACGCCGCGCAGCCGGTTGTCTGAAGCTGTAGGGCCAGGTCCAGGTCGTAGTCGACCTTGCCCCCGTAGCGCGGCAGGGGCGGGACGGGCGTGGGCGTACCGAGCGTCACCGGCGGCCGCGTGGGCGACGGGACCGGCGTGACCGTCACCAACACGTCCGAGTAGCGGCCCTGGACCACCTCGCCGAACTTGATCTTGCCGATGTACTGGCCGGTTATCGGGCCAACGGGCGACTGGTCAGGCCGCGACGGCGCGGCGAGGGCATCAGCACCGGCTGGGCTGAAGGTGACGAGCAGGGCGCGCAGGCCCAGCAACACAGCGACCGTCAGGATAGCGATGGAGGCGCGGGCGCGCCAGGGTGTGTTCATGAGTCGCCTCCTTAGAAGTCGCTGCGGACACAGGCCGACAGCGCGGGCGGCACGTTCGACGCGCGGCTGGCGTGCTCGGTCTGGAGCTTGAGCTCGATGTCGGTGAGTTGCTGCAGGTCCATGTCGGGCAGAATGCTATCCGGCGATCCGCCGTAGACCACCACTTCCCACGTCTCGGCGGCGACGGGGCGGCTCAGGAAGGCGGGCGTGGCGAAGCCCAACGCCGCCTGGCCGTTGACGCCGTTGACGTCGGCAGAGAAGGAGCCCGACACTGTGTCCGTCGGCTGGTTGTGCGGGTACACCTGGCCGAGCAGCAGGGCGGGCGGGATCAGGCGGTAGTCGAAGATGCAGCCGGCGAAGGTGCGGAGCTGCACCTGGCCCTGCTGGCCGACCCGCACCGAGCGGTAGCCCAGGCCCGACTGTGGGGTCACCAGGTTGACGCCCATACTCTTCATCTTGTGCAACCACCAGTAGTCGTAGCCAACGGGGATGAGGCGGCTGATGACGCCGCCCGGCCCGGCCTGGGTCGAGAACTGGAAGCGCAGCACGGGCTTGAGGACGCCCTGGCTATCCGGCTCGAGGGTGGTGTTGGCCGCGACCCACGCCCGGAAGCGGTCGGTTCGCGTGGCCGGGTCCGTCAGGTTGAGGATGTGCTGGGCGACGGAGATCGTGAGCGGAGCCTCCGTCATCGACGTCCGCTGCTGCCCGCCGGGCACGTTGTTGATGGCGCTGTTCAGATCTCTCAGGAACTCGCTGACGTCGCCCGCGCTGCGCGCCTTGTAGATATCGGAGATGCGGAAGTTGGCGTCGATGAGGCGCCCAGCGTACTCGAACTCGGCGCGGCGGGCGGCCAGATAGGCCGTGCGCGCCGCTGCCTCGATCCACCGTCCTCGTTCGAGCCGCTTGGAGTCGCGGGTGATACGGTAGGCCGGGTCGTTGGCCGGGCTGGCCGCGACGTAGGCGCGCATCCGCTGCGCCTGCTGGAGGTCGTGGAGCGTCTGGCCAATCACCCCCTTGTAGTCCGACAGGTCGGCCTCGTACTGGGTGGCGGCGCTGGACAGGCCGACCATCGCCTCGGCCGCGTCCAGAATCAGGTTCTTCTGAGCCACCTCGCTCTCGGCGTTCTGAATCTGGATGTCGGTGACCATCTGGGTGATGGTCTTGGAGGTGACCGCCAAGGCGATGAGCGGCTGATAGGGGTTGGCAGAAGCGCCGTCTGTACCCGCCGAGACGCTATCGAGAACCGTCGATACGAAGTCCAGGGCAGACTGGGCGATGCCGTTGGTCAGTGTCGCGCTGGTCACGGTCGCGTTGCGGTCGATCTCTAGCTGGAGCCGCGCCTTGAGGCCGTCCACCGTCTTCTGGGCGGCCATCACCCCCAACCAGCTGACCCGCAGATGCTGGCGCGCCGTCCGGATGTCGCTGATGGGGATGACCAGGTTCGCACCATAGATGGGGTCGACCGGCCGGCCGTCGGTCGTCCGATTCATGCACACATCGAAGTTGTCGGACTGGGGATCGCACCGCTGCGCCTCGTCGATGGTTTTCTGGACGCACTTCACCCATTCGGGGGTGTTGTAGTCGGAGCTCGTCTCGTAGTCGCAGCCGGCCTCTTTCTGCACCTGGTTGTCGGCATCGCCCATCAGGCTGTTGATCTCGCCGGCCAGGACGACTTGCATCTGGTCGTAGCTGCGGTTCGCAAGCTCGGCAGCGATGGTAACCTGCTCGGCCGCCGTAACGTCCGCGATGGCCTCCTCGTACAGGCCCTGATCCGAGGTGCCGGGCGGGCTGTGGTACGGGCGGGCCGGGGTGAAGCTGATGTCGAAGCCGAACACGTTGCGGCCGGCCGCCATCTCGCGCGACTTCTCGCGCGTCTCCACCAGGTTGACCGCCATGTCGGCCAGCAGGTCGCCGTCCGGCCGGCCCCCCTTGGCGCAGCCGCCGCGGAGCTGGCGGCTGGCCAGCCCCGCCATGTTCACCAGGCGCGTGTAGCCGTCGGTCACCGACTGACGATACACGGCCTGGGCGTTGGCTTGCGCGATCGGCGCGTCCGCCAGGCTGCCAATGTCGAGGTAGCTGACACGGACGGCGATCTGGTGTTGGGCCTGCTCCTTGCCCGCCATGGCCCGGGAGAGCAGCGACCACTCCGACTGGGTGAAGAAGTCCGACACCAGGCAGCCGTCCCCCACGGCGCGATCGACCGCCTCCAGCAGGCCTTGCATTGCCAGGTCCTGCTGGTAAACGGCGGCCTCCAGCTTGGCCTTCTCCTTGCGGACGAACTGGTCGAGGCCGAGGGTGCTGGCGGAGACGTCCAGCCCCAGCGCATCGACCATGAACTGCTGGGCGAAGATCATGCGCAACTGGGCCGCCTCGCGCACCGCCTGGCGCATGCGGGCCGGGAAGTTGCACCAATCAATGACCGGCGGCAGCACCTGGCCGGTGTGCTGCGGGTCGGGGGGGTCGGGGTCTTCCTTGTCCGTCGCGCCGCACAGCGACTCGGAATAGCCCGGCGGCGTGGTCGTGACATAGGCGGGGTCCCCCCGCATGCGGCTCTCCGGCGCGTAGACGGCGAGGAAGGCGTACAGGTCGCGCGCCTGGCGCAGCTCGTTGTCGGCCTTGTCGATGCGCTGTTGCAAGGTCATGGTCAGTCCGGCCGGGTCGGTAATGGTCTGGTTGAAGCCGGCATGATCGTCGAACTTCCGCACGACATCGTCGAAGCTGTTATTCCCTTCCTGGTACGGCGAGATGGATTGCCGGAACTGCATGTTGTCGCGCAGCAGCTGGCGGGCCTGGGCTTCGATGGCCGTGTAGTCGGCGTAGACCAGCGGGCCTGACGACGGCAGGCGGGGCGCGTCCAGCCTGGGGAACTGGGAGCCACTCGTGGCCACGGGGACGGTGAGGCTCGTGACCTGGCCCGCCAGAACCGCGTACTGCGCCGAGCACAGGTAGCTCTGGTCGGTGTTGTTCGGGTTGCAGAAGACGGCGCCGCCCTGGAGGCTGAGCAGGAGCGCCAGCGCCACGCCCAGCGCGGCGCTGGACAGCCAGGTGCAAGGAGAACGCGGTATCATGATGCTCGCCTGCCTCTCTATCAGTCGTCAATGGTGAGCACGCACACCATGTTCGGCGAATCATAGGCGCCGTGCCAGTTGAGCAACTCAAAGCCGAGCTCCGTGTCGGTCGACACCCTGCCGGCAACGTACTTGGCATCGGTGAACCAGCAGGCATCAAACACACTCACAACGGTATCAGTATTTCCATCCCCATCTACACCGTCGTTCCCGTCGCCGTACGCCGGGCGTCTGTCCCATCTCCGCTTGCCATTGACGACCGGCCCGATGGTGAGGCGCGAGGCGTGAGCTGACGCGATCAGACCCTCTTTGCCTGACTCCCAATTACGCATCCCGAGCAGAATGTTGCAGCCATCCTCGTCGCCGCACATCTGCATCAGCACGTCGTCGTCAATCTTGACCGAGTTCGGGTTGTTCCCGCCGTCGGGCGCTTCGATCGTGTAGCGGCGGAGGCTCACCGGATAGGTACTCGTCGTTAGACGGCCGTTGACGTCATAGACGTCGCGCCGGGCGTTGACGGAGAACTCGCCGGCCACGTCGAGCCGGCCGTCGGGCGCGAGGCTGAGCAGTGGGCCCGACCAGCCCAAACCGTTGTTGTGTTGGAACCACAACTTGTCGCCGTCGTTCGCGCGATCCGTCATCACCCACTGCTTGCCGTTCGATTGGTTGCCGAGGAGGACGATACCTGCGTTGGTGCCATCGTTCCGGATGGAGCGGATATAACCGGCAACCGAGAGATCATTGGTCACGTTCAACCCGTTGACCGACGCGTTGTCCTGTAGCGTCTTTGCGATCACCGCGTTGGTGGCCTGCTGCGCCCAGGGGACGGGGTGCAGGCGCTGGCGCGGCGCCATCTCCGGGTCCGTGCCGACCTGGACACCGATGTAGCGCGGGGCGTCGGCGAAGACGGCGGGGCCGATGACGGTGGGGCCGTCGCCCAGCGCGACGTTGAAGACGCCATCCCGTACCTGGACGCCGTTCTTTGGCTCGCTGTACAGCGGCGGGGCGTTGCCCGCGACGTCCGCGTAGATGCGGAACGTCATGTCATACGTGCCGTTGGCGGGTGAGCCGTCCGCCAGGCGCAGCGTGCCCTCGTAGGCCAGGGTGCTGGGGATGGCGGCGACGGCGTTGACGCTGTTCGTGCCATCTGGCCCACTGGCGGCGGCGGGCAGGTAGGGCCGCAGCGTGATGGCGAAGGACGCCGCGGCGAGGATCAGGGCGCATACGGCCAGAATTCTCGTGGAAGGGAACTTCATCGGCGGGCTCCTTTCAATGATGCGAGGGAGGGCAGTCGTCAGGTGGGACAGGTGGGGCAAAGCAGGGAATGGGTGGTCGCTACGGGTTGACCTCCTCGGGTGGCGCGGGCGGGTCGCTCCTGTCCAGTCGCTGCAGGAGAAACGCCCACAGGCTGTCAAGCTCGGTGAAGGTGCGCGTCTCGCCGCTGGCCGTGCTTTGCAGGGAGGCCTGCCACGGGGCACCGGCATCGGGGCGCCACAGGCGCAGGAGGTAGGAGTGGTAGTGGGCGCGGCGGCCCTGGGGAGACATGGCTCTACTATAGCGCGTGGCTATGACAAAAGTCTGACAAGCGGCACGCACGTATGACAAAAGCCTGACGGGCAGTGCGCGAGGCTGGGACAGAAGTTGCTAGCGTCAAAGATTTGTGATAGACTAGCGGCGAGAGACCAACGGCCGACACGCGCGCCGATGAATGCCGAATCAGACAGCGAGGGAATGGTCGGCGGTCAGGGGCGGATAGCGTCGGCCATGTAACAAGCGTGCCACTCATGAAACCCGGGTATGAACCTCGTTCTCTCCTTCCTCGGCCCCTTCCACGCGACGCTCGACGGGCAGCCCGCCCGCTTTGCGACGGCCCGGGCGCAGGCATTGCTGGCGTACCTGGCGGTCGAAGCGGACCGACCGCACCGCCGTGAGGCGCTGGCCGCCTTGCTGTGGCCCGACCACCCGGACGCCCTGGCCCGCCAGAACCTGAGCCAGGACCTGGCGCGTCTGCGTCGCGCTATCCACGACGAGGACAGCCCGCCCTATCTCCAGATTACGCCCACGACCATCCAGTTCAATGTGGGCAGCGCTCACGTTGACGTCGCCCACTTCCGGGACCTGCTGGCGACGTGCGCCAGTCATCGCCACGACGCCATTGAGGGGTGCCCGGCCTGCATCAGCCGCCTGCGCGCCGCTATCGCGCTCTACCAGGGTGATTTCCTACAGGGCTTCTCGCTCAAACATAACCAGCCTTTCAATGAGTGGAGTGTCTACAAACGCGAGCAGCTGCACCGCCAGGCGATGGATGCGCTCGACATCCTCGTCCGCCACGCCCTGGCCGCCGGCGACTACGCCCAGGTGCGGCAGTATGCGCAGCGGCAGGTGGAGCTGGAACCGTGGTATGAAGAGGGCCACCGCGCCCTGATGCAGGCCCTCGCGGCTATGGGACAGCGGAGCGGCGCGCTGGCCCAGTACGAGGCGTGCCGACGCATCCTGGCGAGCGAGCTGCGGGTCGAGCCGTCGGCCGAGACGCAGGCGCTTTACGAGCGCATCCGCGACACGGGGGAGGAGGCCGGGCCTCGTCCGCGGCCGACGGCGGTCCTGCCGAGGCCGCGGACGCCCTTTGTCGGTCGGACGCGCGAGTTGGCGGAGATAGGCGCCCGCCTGCGCGAGCCGGGCGTGTGCCTGTTGACGGTGGTGGGGATGGGTGGCATGGGCAAGACGCGCCTGGCGATCGAGGCGGCGTGGGCGCACGCGGATGCCTGCCCGGACGGCGTCTATTTCGTCCCCGTGGCCCCCCAATCGGAACCGTCCACCCTGGCGTCGGCCATTGCCAACGCTCTCGGTGTGACACAGCAAGGCACGGATGTCTGGGCCGAGGCGCTGCGTGTGCTTCGGCCCAGGCAGACGCTGCTCGTCCTGGACGGGTTTGATAACCTTCTCGCTGGGGCGGAGGGCGGGGGCGGGGCGGAGATGGCAGAGAGGGCCAGCCACCGGGTGGTCGAGCTGCTGGAGGCCGCGCCCGGTGTGCAGGTGCTGGTGACGTCGCGGGTGCGACTGGGCGTGCCGGGCGAGCATGTCTACGTTGTCGAGGGTCTGGACTACCCGAAGGGGGTGGGGGTTGAGGCGGCGGCCGAGGCGCCGGCGGTGAGGCTGCTGGCGGACAGCGCGCGGCGGCGGGACCCGCAGTTCACCCTCGACGCGGCCAACGTCGGGGCCGTCCTGCGTATCTGCGAGCTGGTGCGCGGGATGCCGCTGGGCATCCAGCTGGCCGCGGTGTGGCTGGAGATGCTGACCCCGGCCGAGATCGCGGCGGAGATCGAGCAGAGTGTTGATTTTCTCGCCCACGCGCAGGCGGGTCTGGCGCCGAGGCAGCGCAGCTTGCGGGCGGTGTTCGAGTGGTCGTGGTCCTTGTTGAGTGAGAGCGAGCGGCAAGCCTTGCGCCGCCTGACGGTGTTCCGCGGGGGGTTCACGCGGGAGGCGGCGCATGCGGTCGCAGACGTGTCCCTGCGCGCGCTGACCGGCCTGGTGTACAAGTCGCTCTTGCGGTGGAATTGGGCGTGGGGCGCCGGCGGCGGCTATGAGATGCACGACGTGGTGCGGCAATTCGCGGCGGAAGGGCTTCATCAGGATAGCCATGAGCAGGAGGCCGTGGAGGCGCGGCACGCCGCGTTCTATCTCCAGTTGCTCGAAGGCTTCGAGACGCGCGTCGACTCGCTCGAAGCGCCCGCCGCGATCCGCGAACTGCAGACCGAGGCCGTCCACATCGGCCAGGCGTGGGCGTGGGCGGT
>CAZLBQ010000137.1:5314-12621 GCA_964557745.1 uncultured Anaerolineales bacterium | reverse complement strand
CCAGGCGGACGACATCGGGGGACAACGCGACGCTTTAGACACACTAACCGGGCGTGTCGAGCCAGGTCAACTCCCGCGTCGTCAGGTCCAGGTAAGCCAGGCAGGCGTGGTCGCGGTCCTGGTCCGTCGCCAGGTACAGGCCGCGCCCATCCCTCGCCCACGCCGCGCTGTGGTAGACAGCCTTGCCGTCGTGCGGGGTGAGGTGCGTCGTCTTGCCGCTCACCAGGTCGAGGAGCAGCAGGTCGTCGTCCAGCGAGCCATTGACGCGGACCAGGAGCAACGAGCGGCCGTCGGGCGAAAAGGGGCCAGCGTAGGTCGTGGCGTCGGCCTGGTAGACCAGGCGCACGTCACCCGAGGCGATGTCGCAGATGTAGACGTCGAAGTAGCGCGGGTCACGGCGGTTGGAGGCCAGGGCCAGCCGCTGCCCGTCGGGCGACCAGCCGCCCCAGTAGTGCATGGCGTCGGGGCGCTGCGTCAGGTCGCGCGTCTCGGCCCCGTCGGCGGACAGCAGGTAGAGTTGCTGCAACTCGTTGCCGCCGCTGTCCATGCCAAATACCAAATGGCCGCCCTGGGGCGCGTAGCGCGCGAAGTTGACCCGCTCGCTGGCGAAGGTGAGTTGGTCCGGCCAGCCGCCCTGGACATCGACGGCCCACACCTGCGGCACGCCCGTCATATCGGTGATGAAGGCGACGCGGTCGCCGTTCGGGTGGGAATTTGCCCCACCTGCCGCACGGATGTTCAGGAACTGCGCGAAGGGGAACCGTCCTCGCTGCGACATGGTCAATCTCCCTGAGGGTTGTCGGGACTGAGGACAAGAAGTATACTTGATTCATTCCGAGACAGCTAGAGGGGTCTATGCCAACGCTGGATCGCAAGCGCCTGTTGGACACGCTCGATAGAGCGTTGAGCGCCGAAGACGTGGCGAGCCTCGTCTTTGACCTGGGGCTGGACCCGGCCAATGTCGAGGGCACGATCAAGCGCGCCCGTCTGCGTAGCCTCATCGAGATCTACGAGCGACAGGGACAGATGGACCGTCTCATCGCCGCCGTCAACGCCTTACGGCCCGATGTGCTCGCGCCCGACACGGTCTACGCCGCCCCGGTGATAGACAGCCCACCCGTAAGCGCGCCGCGTGCGCCGCGCGTCTCGCCGCGCTGGCTGCTCGCTGGTCTCGTCGTCGCGCTCGGCCTGGCCGCTGCGCTATGGGGCGTGACGCGGCTCTCAGGCTCAGCCCCGTCCGACGCCGTCAACCTGGCGCGGCTGAACCAGACCCTCGCCAGCGAGCCGGATAACGCCCTCGCCCTCTTCGACCGCGCGGGAATCTATCTTAACCAGGGGGACTACCGCCGCGCCATCGACGACTACACCCGCGTGACGGCCCTGCGCCCCGGCTACGCCGCCGCCTATTACTACCTGGCGATATGCTACGAGAAGGTTGGCGACTATCCCAACGCGCTGGATAGCTACACCCACGCCATCGAAGACCAGGCCGAGCCGGTCTATTTGCTCGATCGCGGCGCGCTCTACGCCGACCAGGGCGATCTAGACAGCGCCATCAACGACTTCAGCGAAGCCATCCGGCTCAAATCCGACTACGCCGCGGCCCTCTATGCGCGTGGAGTCGCCTACAGGCGCCAGAAGGAGAACGATAAGGCCATCGCTGACTTCACCGCCGTCGTGGACCTGGACTCCGAGTGGCGGAGCGACGCCGAGGCGCAGTTGAAGGCCCTCAACGCTCCCTAGAGATAGGACGCCCCCAACTCAGGTCGGGTTGGGGGCGTTGTGTGTCAGGCGTCTTCGCGGTTCGGATTGTCGAAGCGGAAGAAGTTACTGTCGCTGCCGTCCGCCTTGTGCTCCTGGTAGATGAACACCAGTTCGCGGTCGGTGAAGACGCCGAAGAAGTCGTCCCAGCTAATCTCCTGGAGCCGCCCCCCTTCGCCACCCTCGTCGAAGATAAACCGCAGGACGCCCGGCCGCCCGTCGTGCTCGGTGTCCGGGACCGTCGCCGGGCGGCCATCGCGCGCCTCCACCCACTGGCGGATGACTTCGGGGTCCCGCGTCGCCAGCGACTGGCCGGGTCGGTCCTCGTGCTCGTCCCGACCGTGAATCCACTTTGCGTACTTCACGGTCGTCTTCGACAGCTGATCCTCGTGCTCCTTGATGAAGCGTGCCTCTTCCGGCGTCACATTCTTCGCGCCGACCTCCGGCGCTGCCTCTTTCTTCGCCATAGTGCCACCTCGCTGTTGTGAACCGAACTGACGCAAATATGCTAAGACGCACTACAGCAATAAGTGTACCGAATCACACTTGGCCCCTGATTTGCTCACTATCTCAGGGGCCTCGTGACAGTGGCTCGGCGCAGGGAGACACCGGGAGACGGTATGCTGACGTTGGTGGTGCTGTTCGCGGTCGCAGCGGGGGTGGGTTTGCTGGGTAGCATGCTGGGCATTGGCGGCGGCGTGCTCATCATCCCCATCCTCACCCTGTTCTTCGACGTCCCCATCAAGTTTGCCATTGGGGCCAGTATTGTCAGTGTCGTCGCCACATCGTCTGCCGCCGGGGCCGTCTATGTCGGCCACGGTCTGTCCCACACCAAGCTGGCGATGGTCCTCGAAATCGCCACCACGCTGGGCGCGCTCGCCGGTGGTCTCACGGCAGTGCTGCTGGCGCCGAACGTCTTGCAGGCGCTGTTTGGCCTGGTGTTGGTCTACGTCGTCTACAGCATGGGGCGGCTGCCGAAGGAGGACGCTGCCACGGCACCCACCGGCTTGCTCGACGCTACGTACGTTGACCCCCTCACAGGGAAGCTCGTCGTCTACGGTATTCGTCGGCTCCCGTATGGCATGGGGGCCAGCTTTCTGGCGGGCAATGTCTCGGGGTTGCTGGGCGTGGGCGGCGGCATCATCAAAGTGCCGATTATGGCGCTGGTGATGGGCATGCCCCTGCGCGCGGCCATCGCCACCAGCAACTTCATGATTGGCGTGACCGCCGCCACGAGCGCCCTGATTTACTACGGGCGTGGGTACATCGATCCGCGCATTGTCATCCCAACGGCGCTAGGTGTGCTCCTGGGCGCGCGCTTCGGCCCGCGCCTGGGCGGCCGCCTCCAGGGGGCCACCCTCAAGCGCATCTTCCAGGGCGTGCTGGTGGTGTTCGCCATCCAGATGCTCTACAAGGCGTTCCTGGGCTAGGGGAAGGAGACAGCCGCGTGACGACCAAGACGGCCGGGAGGGTCCGGCGACCGACAGACGAGCCTGCCACTCCAACCTCCCCGCCCGCGCCGCGGACGGACATGACGCTCGTGCGGCCCATCACAGCGGAGGCCGAGCAGCGGCGCGACCTCAACGCGGTGGTCCACTCGGTCCTGGTGGTTGGGTTGGCCGCCAGCACCGTCTTGCTGCTCATCGGCGTGGCGCTGGCCCTGGTCGAGCACAGCCCGCTCCCCAATTCCACCATCCCCATTGGCGAGGCCGTTCAGCGTGTCATCGGCCTGCGCCCCTCCGGCTTCATGAACCTCGGTTTATTCGTGCTGATTCTGACGCCTGTGCTGCGCGTAGTCGGCTCGCTGTTCGTGTTCCTCTACGAGCGCGACTGGCGCTACCTGGGCATCACGGCGCTGGTGTTGGTAGTGATGTTGATTAGCCTGCTGACGGGCCACGCGGGCTGAGGCAGGGTCGGGCAGGGAAGGGGATACACGATGGACGAGCAGACTGTCATCCAGCGGCGGATTCAGGCTCTCTACGCTATCGCCGATGCGATGGGCGCGTCATTTAACCCGCAGACCGTCCTCGACACCGTCCTCCAGGCGATTGTCGATACGCTTGGCTACCGTGCCGCCGTAGTACGTTTGCTCGACGCCGAGCGCGAGACGCTCGTGCTGCGCGCGGCGTGCGGCCTGAGCGAGGCGTACCTGGCCAAGGGGCCGGTCCAGGTGGCGAACAGCCCGATGGACCAAGCCGTGCTGGCCGAGCAGGTGGTCGTGCTGGAGGACATCACGCACGATGAAGGCTTCCAATACCCGGCGGCCGCGGCGCGGGAGGGGCTGCACAGTATCCTCGGCGCGCCCCTCGCGCATCGCGGGCGGGTGCTGGGGGTACTGCGCGTGTACACCGCCGAGGCGCACGAGTTTGACGCGGAGGAGCGCGCCTTCATGGGCGCCGTCGCCAAGTTCGTCGCGCGCGCGCTCGCCAACGCCCATCTCTTCCAGGCGCTGTGGGGCATCGTCCACAACGTCAACTCCTCGCTGGCGGTGGAGGAAGTCCTGGTTCAACTGCTGCGGGGGACGCTGACGGAGTTGAACTACAAGGCCGGGCTGATCCGACTGGTCGATGTCAAGGCCCAGGTGATGCGGCTGGTCGCGGCGGAGGGCTTGAGTCGGGAGTATCTAGGTAAGGGGGATGTGCGCATCGGCCAGAGCGCCATTGACACGCAGGTGTTGGCGGGGAAGCCCGTGACGATCTACGATGTCACCACCGACCCGCGCTTCCAGTACCGCGAGGCGGCGGCCCGCGAGGGCATCCGCTCGGTGCACGCCGCTCCCCTGACCGTGCGCGGGACGGTGATCGGAGTGCTGCGCGTCTACTCCGGCCAGCCGCACCGCTTCAGCGACGAGGAGACGGCCTTCCTGAGCGCCGTCGCCGACCTGGGCGGGATCGCCATCGAGAACGCCCGCCTGCACCAGGCGCTGGCCGAGAAATACGAGACGCTCAAGACCGATGCAGCGGGCTGGTATCGCTTCCTCACCTTGAGCTAGAACCCCTTCGCCACTCGACCGACGCGGCCGCCACTCCCATCTGCCGCTGGAGCGGGCAGGCGATGGACAGAAGCCCCAGGGGCCAGTTCCAGCTCCTGGGGCTTCCATCCTATAGCCAGGTGGCTTTAGCCCGTGCTACGCCGGCATCGGCTGTCGGACATCGACCGAGTGGCCCACCTGCGCCGACTCCTGGAGGGCGCACAGGATGGCCGTCACGTCGGCGGCCTGCGCGGGCTGGACGCGCAGCGGCGTCCCCAGGCGGATCGCACTCAGCACGTTCTGCATCTGGTAATAGTGCGCCGACTCGACCTGCGAGGCGTGGGGCATGACGGGATAACTCTCGACGGGGCGGCTGCCCAGGTCGCTGAAGAGCTTGAGGGGCGTCTGCGTCGCCTCGGTGCGGTCGGGGCGGTGGACCTCCGCCCCGCCTTCGGTCCCCAGCAACTGGAGCCGCTCCTCGCCCGAACTGTAGCCCGCCCAACTGACGTCCAGCATGAGCGTCGCGCCGTTCTCGAACTTCACCATGCCCGCCGCCAGGTCGTCCACATCGCAACGGGCGTCGGCGGGCAGGTTGGCGTTGGCCGTCGGCGCGTCGACGCCCCACGTCCCCAGGCCGCGCCGCCGCGGGCCGAACTCGCTGTACGTCATGCCGGTCACACTGATCGGGCGCGGGTTGCCCATCAGCCACAGCGCCAGGTCTACCATGTGGACGCCGATGTCCATGAGCGCGCCGCCGCCCGCCAGGTCGTGGTTGGTGAACCACGAGCCGAAGCCGGGGATGCCGCGCCGCCGCAGCATGGACGCCTTGGCGTAGTAGATGTTGCCCAGGCCGCCGGCTTCGATGTGCTGCTTGAGGAAGTCCATCTCGGGGCGGAAGCGGTTGTGGAGGCCGATGGCGAGGACACGGCCGGTCGCCCGCGCCGCGTGGACCATCGCGCTCGCGTCGGCGACGGTCAAGGCCATCGGCTTCTCGCACAAGACGTTGCTGCCTGCCTCCAGGGCCGCGATGCTCATCGGGGCGTGGAAGGCGTTGGGTGTGCAGAGGATGACCAGGTCGGGCTGCTGCTCGCGCAGCATGGCGGCATAGTCGGAATAGACGGCCGGGATGCTGAACTGGGCGGCGACGGCCCGCGCCCGCTCCGGGTTCAACTCAACCAGGGCGACAAGCTGCGCCTCGGAGAAGCGCTTGAGGACGGGGAGGTGGCCGCGCGTGGCGATGAAGCCCGCGCCGGCGAGGGCGACGCGCACAGGCGTCGTGCCGTTGGGGGTGGGTGCTGCGAACATAGGACTGCTTTTACCTCGTGAATGGGATTAGTCCGAATCGAGGATAAAAGCCTACTGCTGCTCAGCCCCTTCGTCAAATTTTCTCCAACCCGTGCTCGGCGCGGTAGCCCACGATTTGCTGGCGAATCGCGTCCCGCTCGCGCAGCGCCTTCTCAACTGGCGTGACGAGTTGCGTCTGCCACGTCTGCGCCAGGCCCGCCAGGTTGTCCAGGAAGCTCGCCAGCGGCGTAAGCAGCGTCTGGCGCAGCGGCGTGAACAAGCCGCCTTGCAGGCCCGTGTCGCCGGGCGCGAACCAGTCGCGGCGCAGCGGCGCCAGCAACGTCTCGCGGATGGGGACCAGTTGCCCCTCCAGCCCGCCCAGCAACTCGCGGATGCGGCCGATGACGTCGCGAATGCGGTCGCCCACCGAGCCGGGGATACGGTCGATGAGGCCGTTGAAGAACGAGCCCAAGGCCAGGGTCAGCGGCTCGACGCGGTCCGTCGCGCTCTGGAGCACGCCCTGCAAGGCGCGCAGGCGGTCATCGATAACCCAGCGGATGTTATTCTCCGCCGTATCGAGGGCGCGGCTCACAGTGGGGATGGCCGCCTCGAAGCGCGTCAGCGCGGCATCGACGGTCGCCACAGCCCCGCGCAAGCCCTGAGCCGCCCCCTTGAGCGCCTCGAACGGCACGGCCACCGCTTTGAGGCCAATGCCAATCGCCGCGTCGATGCCGACCCCTTCCAGCGTCTCGTAGAGCTTGACCAGGGCGCGCAAGCGCAGGGTCTCGACGTTGGCCACCGCGAGTTGCTGGGCCGCCTCGCGCTGCGCCGTCGCCACCTGGGCTGCCGCCTCGTCCCGCGCGGCCTGCACCGCTGCCTCCGCCCCCGCCGCGCTCAGGCGGTCTCCGGCCTGATAGGCCACCTGGCCGGTTACGAAGTTGCTGCCTACCAGGGCCACGGCGCCCAGCCCGAGCGCGCCAATGGCCTGGCGGCGCGTCAGGACCGGCATATCACCTGAGGCTGGAGCAGGCAGTGGCGGCGGCGTCATCGGCGTCGGCGTCGGCGTCGGCACAGCGGCAGGAGCCAGCCGCTCCAGCATAGCGTCGAGTTGGTCCAGCGTCGCCGCGTCGAGCGTCGCCAGCCGCTCCTGGATGCGCTCTTCCAGCGCCGCCCGGTCGAGGGTGTTCATCCTTCACTATCTCCAGTTTTGCTTAGAGAACGTTCTGTGTCTATATTGTAGTCGACAATGAAGAATTCCGCCAACCACCCGACTGTCACCCCGAACGCAGTG
>CAZLBQ010000137.1:0-5214 GCA_964557745.1 uncultured Anaerolineales bacterium | reverse complement strand
GATGCCTCACTCCATTCGGCATGACATTCACCGCCGACTTGAGTCGGCCATTCACGCCATCTGCGCGACGCGGTGCAGGTGGTCCTCGATGACGGCGGCGATGGCGTCGGCGTCGGCCTCGACCTCGATCGGACGGTTGGCGAAGTTCGACACGATCTTGCCGTTGCGCTGGGTGACAATCGTCTCGGTGACATAGTCCTGGTACAGGTCGCCTAGGTGATAGCGCACCGTGTAGTCCGGATCCTTGAGAACGTGGCCGGTCAGGATGGCGACGACATCCTCGTCCTTGTCAATGGGCGCATCGGTGCCCTCGGCCAGCAACCGCTTGAGGCCGGCCAGCGTCGTCGCCGACGCCGGCTCGCAGCCGATGCCGTCCAGGCCGATGACCGCCTTGGCGTCGGCGATCTCCTGCTCCGAGACCGTCGTCACCCAGCCGTCGGTCCAATCCATGTCCCGCTTGGCCTTCTTCCACGACACAGGGCGGCCAATTTTGATGGCCGTCGCCAGGGTCCGCGCGTAGACTGTCACGAGGCGGCTCGGGTCCTGGCCGGTCACGGTGCGATACAGAGGCGCAGCGCCCTCGGCCTGGATAATGGTGATGTGCGGCACGCGGTCAATCAGCCCCAGGTCGAAGAGTTCCTTGAAGCCCTTGCCCAGCGCGGACGAGTTGCCCAGGTTGCCGCCCGGCACGATGATGCGGTCGGGGACGCGCCAGCCGCGCTGGTCGAGGAGTTCCACGGCGATGGTCTTCTGCCCCTCCAGCCGGAAGGGATTGACCGAGTTGAGGACGTAGATGCCGATGCGCGGCGCAACCTCGCGCACGAGCTGCATGGCGGCGTCGAAGTCGCCGCGCACCTGGAGCGTCAGCGCCCCGTAGTCGAGGGACTGGGACAGCTTGCCAAAGGCGATCTGGCCTTCGGGGATGAAGACAACGCCGAGCAGCCCCGCCCGCGCCGCGTAGGCGGCCATACTGGCTGAGGTGTTGCCCGTGCTGGCGCAAGCCACGACGCGCGCCCCCAGCACACGCGCCTGGGTCACGCCCGTCGCCATGCCGTTGTCCTTGAACGAGCCGGTCGGGTTGAAGCCCTGGTGCTTGAAGGCCAGCCGCTCTAGGCCCGCGTAGCGCGCCGAGCGTGGCGCGTCGACAATGGCCGTGTTGCCCTCCGGATAGGTGACAATCTGGCCCTCGTCGTCGTAGAAGGGAATCAGCTCGCGGTAGCGCCACACGCCGCTGACGTCAATGGGCGCGTCGGACAGGCGGCGCTGGCGGAAGGTGTGCTTCATCGCGTCCGGGTCAGGCACGTCCCAGTCGTAGACGACGTCGAGCAGGTCGCCGCAGCGTGGGCAGTCGTAGATTGCCCCACTGTTCGACGCAATACGCTGACCACACGCGATGCATTGCAGATAGGCTTGTGACATACTCTTCATCCTGCTAGGCGATAATAGAGACCATCGTAAAGACAGCCTCGGCGAGCGTCGCATCGCCGTCGATGGCGGCGCGCCGTCGCGCCTCTAGGGGGTCTATGCCCCGCGTAAACAGCCGCCACGCCGTATCCGGCGCGAGGCGAACTTCAGCCGTGGCAGGGACCGCCGGGTCGATATATAGACGCCAGTCGCCTGCCTGGCGGCGACTCGCCCATCGCCCGCCGGCGTCCCCTGTGATATGCAACGCGATAACGGCGTCGTCCGGTGCGGTTACGTTACGATACGTGTACGGTAAGGCGCGGACAAAGGCGGCCAGGACGGGAGCCAGGAAGCGCGGCTCGGTCAGGCCGGGGCGGTCCACGGCGTCGCGGAGGTGCTGTTGGTGCAGCCAGCGCTCGGTGTACTCGCGCGCCACGTCGAGCCACACCGGGGCGGGTTCCGGGCCTGCCCAACTCACCGCGCCACCCAACGCGAAAGGGTCCAGGGCGGCGAACAGCTGGGCGACCTGGGGGCCGGTGAAGGCGAGCAGGTCGCGCGTCAGGCGCGGACTGAGGCGGCGCGTCGCCTCCACCCACAACTCATTTTGCCTATTGATGAAGGCCAGCAGGTCGTCCCAGCGATCCAGCCTGGCTGACCCGCCGAGGTAGCCATCCCGTCGCCGCGACAGGATGCCCATGTCGTCGGCCAGCAGGTGGCAAGCCACGTCCTTGACACTCCACCCGGCGCACGCGGTGGGCCTGGCCCAGTCGTCTGCGGAGAGACTGTCCAGCAGCGCCAGGAGCGCATCGAGCAACGGCGGGAACAGGTCGGCGGCCAGGACGGGCGGCGGCTCACGCATGTTTGTAGGCCTGGATGAGCATGCCGTTGCCCCGCCGCTTGGGCGTGACAAAATCGAGGTAGGCCAGGGGCACGGTGAGGGGGAAGGTGAGCAACGCGGCGAGCAGGCGCAGCGGGGGCACGGTCCAGAACATCAGGTTGAGTTCCACCGCCAGTTCACCCAACGGGCCGAAAGTCGGGCGCAAGGAGACGACGGTGAAGCCCGCCCGCGTCAGCTTGTCGCGGATCTCGGCCTCGGTGTACTCATCGCGGACGTGGTCGGCGATGATGTGGCGCTCGAACTGGGGGAAGATGCGCCGCTGGAGCTGGTGGCGCAGGGGCAGGTGCAGGACGAGCCAGCCGCCCGGCTTGAGCCAGCGGTACAGGTTGCCCAGCACGGTCTCATCCTCGACGATATGCTCCAACACGTCACCGCTGACGATGACATCGTAGTGGGCGGGCGGCTCGTCGTGGCTCACCAGGCTGTCGCAGACGAAGCAAGTGTGGGCCAACCCCTCGGCGTGGGCGATCCCCTGACCGTTCTCGACATGCCGTGCCTCCAGTTCGACGCCGACGCACACCCAGTCCGGATGACGCCGCGCCAGTTGGCAGACGGTGTAGCCGTAGCCCGACCCGGCGTCGAGGAGGCGGGCGTCGTTGGGCAAACCCAGCCGCTCGACGGCGCGCACGACGTTGGCGACGCGAATGCGGGCGTGGGCGCTGAGCGGACCCAGGAGCGTGTAGAACAGGCGGGCCAGGGGATTATGCTGGACGTGCCGCTGCTCGCGGCCAATGTAGACGAAGTCGAGAAAGGACAAGCTCACGGACCTATCTCCCTGTAGCAGACGTGGCGTCTAATTATAGGCCAAGTGACTCCGACTGTCACCCTAAGAATGCCGTGTCGCCCACGACATGCGCCGAGGCAAGACCCTTGCGATGGTCATGCCGAACGCAGTGAGGGGTCTGCTCTGCCAACGTCTCCAGAGCAGACCCCTCACTGCGTTCGGGGTGACGGTTACTGTCAGCTTCTATCGCGCCGCGTCAACGACATAAGAGACAATGCTTGAAAGCCCTGTACAGACGGCGTATAATAGAGAAGGTAAGGCCGTGATTGGTATAGCGAGGGTTTATGATTCTGTCTCCTCGCGCGCGCCCGATGGAACTCGTCGAGCGGCTGCGCTGGAGCCTCCCCATCCTGATCTCGCTCTTCGTCGTCGTCCACCTGCTGTTCGAGACGTGGTTCGTCGACCCCTATGGTCCCGTGGTGCGCTTCTTCGCCGGCTTCCTCGTCTACGGCCTGATTGGGCCGCTGGCGACGTGGTGGGTGCTGACGTGGCTGGCGGCCAACCTGCGCGAGCAGGAGCGCATCGAGCAGCAGATGCGCGAGCGCGAGCAGTACCTCGCCAGCATCACAACCGCCTCAGCCGACGCCATCATCAGCGTTGACAACAACGGCTGTATCCAGACGTGGAACGCTGGCGCCGAGCGCATGTTTGGCTGGACGGCGGACGAGATCGTCGGCCAGAGCGTCGACCGCCTCGCGCCGCCCGAGCTGCGCGCCAGGGGCGAGACGGCGTCGATCATGGCGAAAGTGGCAGCCGAAGGGTTTGTCAACCACTACGAGACCGAGCGCATCACCCGCGACGAGCAGCGCCTGGTCGTCGACGTGTCCAGCAGCCGCCTGACTGACAGCGCGGGACGCATGATTGGCGGCGCCACCATTATCCGCGACATCACCACGCGCAAGCGGGCTGAGGAGCAGATTCGGCAGCTCAACCGCGAGTTGGAGGCGCGCGTCGCCCAGCGCACCCAGGAGTTGCAAGACGCGCTGCAGCAGTTGGGCGACCGCGCCGACGAGCTGGAGCGCGCCAATCAGGAGCTGACGGCCCTCGACCATCTCAAGTCTGAGTTCGTGTCGATGGTCAGCCACGAACTGCGCGCCCCCCTCACCAACATCAACGGCTCGGTGGAACTGCTGATGAACGACGGCAGCTTCGCGCCCGGGCAGCGGGCGATGCTGAGCATCATCGGCGAGCAGACGCAGCGCCTGACTCGGCTGGTCCAGGGTATCCTGAACGTCTCGCGCATCGAGGCGGGCCGCCTCAACCTGCGCCAGGAAGCCGTCGACATGCCGTGCCTGCTGCGGCGCGTCGCCCAGAACGTCCGCGCCGCCACGCCGCGCGCCATTGAGATGACCGTGCCTAACGGCCCTCTCTTCGCCTGGGCCGACGCCGACCGCGTCGAAGAGGTGTTGACCAACCTGGTGGACAACGCCCTCAAGTACTCGGGGCCGGAGACGGTCGTCCGTATCGCCGCCACCTCAGTGCTGGGCCGCATTGTCGTCTCCGTCAGCGACGGCGGCATCGGCATCCCCCCTGACCAGTTGGACCACATCTTCGCCAAGTTCCACCGCGTCGAGCGCGGCGACAACCGCGAGACCTACGGCCACGGCCTGGGTCTGTACATCGCGCGTGGCCTGGTCGAGGCGCTGGGCGGGCGCATCTGGGCCGAGAGCACGCCGGGCGTCGGGTCCACGTTCTACTTCACCCTGCCTCAGGCGCCCCACGTCCCTGATGAGCCTGAGATGCCCAGCCAGGCGACGGGCGCGGACGAGCCGCGGCTGGGCGACGGCGAACCTGTCCCCAGCGGGGCGCCGCTGCCGTACGCGCAACGCTACGGGCATCCCGACTCCGAGACGGTGACAGACGGCGGCCGCTCGTGGTCCACGGTCTTCCGACGTGGGAGGCCGTCGTGATGAATAACCACCACAACCACCACGCCCGCGTCCTCGTCATCGACGACGACAACACCCTGCTGCTCCTGCTGCGCCAGTCCCTCGAAAAGGCGGGCTATACCATCTTCACCGCCACTAACGGCCTGGCCGGCCTCCAGCAGATGTACGAGCATCACCCCGACCTCATCATCCTGGACGTGATGATGCCGCGCATGGACGGTTGGGAGACCGTGTCGCGC
>CAZLBQ010000136.1:0-12679 GCA_964557745.1 uncultured Anaerolineales bacterium | reverse complement strand
GACGACGCACGTCCCCCGACCACTCCACGGCATGCCACGCGCGCGAGTTGCGCATCCAGGTCAACGTCTCCTGCGTAGTGTCCAGCATTTCTTTCAGTTCGAGCATCTCAGCGTCGCGCTTCCGTCTCTCATCATCGCGCATCCGTCTCTCATCATCGCGCCTGCGCAGTTCGTCGTCGCGCTGCAGCAATTGATCTTTCAGTTTGACCATCTCATCGTCGCGCTTGAGCAACTGGTCGTGGGCTTCGAGCAGCATCTGCCGCAACTGCACCTCGCGTTCGGCCGCGGCATTCACATGTTGAGCAAGCCGCTCGACATCCTGCAGCCGCTCACGAGCGACGGTCAGTTCCTCCCGCATCGGGAGCAATTCAGCCTGGGCCGCCGTCAACGCGGCGCGGAGGGCTGCCGCCTCCGCGCTGAGAACGCGCGCCTGTTGCTCCGCCTCGTGCCGCCGATAGCTTAATTCGCGCATCCGCGTCTGGATGAGCCGCATGGCCGGATTGGCGAGGGGATAAGCGGTAACGATGAATTGATAGGTGCGTGATTCGGGATCGCGCTCCAACATCTCAAGGACACCGGGCGGCAGGCCGGCCAGGTCAAAGGGTACTTCAGAGCCTTGCGCGCTCAACTCCTGGCGGTCGAGGTAGCCTAGGGCGAAGCCGGCCTCTTCGAATAGTCGCTCCAGGCTGGACAGAGTGAAAAAGCGCAAGTGGGTGCGGTCGAGCAGCCCCTTCTCGCTGTAGGGAAAGCTCCCTGTCAGCAGGGCCAGGCGCACGCTAGCATGGGCCACATTCGGGAGGGAGGCCACAAAGTAGCCTTCGGGCCTCAGAAAGCGCCGCAACTGCTTCAGGACGAAAAGTGGGTCCTTGAGATGCTCCAGGACATCGGCGGCGACGATGACGTCGAAGGAGTCGTCGCCCAGGGCGGCGTCAAAGTCGAGGGTGTCCAGGTCGCCCACAATGACCCGCTCGCAGTACTGACGAGCGCTCTCCGCCGCCTCGGCGTCGATTTCGATGCCCACCACCTGGCAGCCGCGCTCCTGCAACACCTTTGAGACGTAGCCCGTGGCCGGGCCTAGCTCCAGGACGCGCTTGTCGACGCCAACCAGCCGCGCGACTTTGGCCTGTGTCGCGTCGGAGTGGATGTCAATCACCGCTGCGTAGCGGCTCGCGCCCGCCACTAGGACATCCTGGTCTTGGATGCTTACCATGCTGGTACTCTCTTCTGCTCTCAGTTCGACCCCTGACACTCGCTGCCCAAGCCCCCGTGATATAACGGGCTGGGTGGCTTCCCGATACGGCAAACTCGACTCTGGACGCTCAGCCATCAGGCGCCGCCGTTGGCGCTGGTGAGCGCGTGAGGCGCTGCCCGGCGGCGGCCACCACGACTAGTCCCAGGCCGGTCAGCAAGCTGACCAGCGCTCCAATCTTAACACTGAGCGGGTCATACACCAACTCGACGTCGCTCGTGCCCGCCCCTAGCGGCACGGCCGTAAACGCGACATTGGCGCGCCTCAAGTCGGCTATCTGGCCATTCACCCGCGCCTTCCAACCTGGGTAGAAAGCCTGTAGCGCGACGAGCCAGCCGGGTGTGGCGCGGTCGACCCGCAGGTGAATGGCAGACGGGGTCTCGCTCACGACCTGAACCATGCCTGTGCTTTCCGACTGCGACGCGTTGGCCAGGGCCGCGTTGTCGTGAAGGACCACCGTCCGCAGCAAATCAAAATCGGGCTGCTCAAGCAGTGTGAGAGCAGCCGGCGTACTCTCCCGCACAACCGCCTGGCTGACGGTGAAGTAGCGGGGAGGACTACCGGGCACCCGAAAAATGCGGAGCGGGTCCACCGTCTGGACCAACTCAAGCCCAGGCGTCGACGCGAAGGGATAGGGCCTGGTCGTCAACACGTACTGGACGCCCAGGATCTGGAGGGCTCGAAGATGCAGCGGCTTGATATCCCACATCGCTTCGGGGCGTGGCGACTGAACGAGCTGCGCATAGAGATCGTGATAGGCAATGATGCCCATCGCGTCATAATTCGCCGGTTGGCGAATCTGGTACCACAGGTTGGCATTGGGAGGAATGCCGCCGGCGTCGGCGCTCAGCATGGTCGCGTCGCCAATACGCTGGAGAGCCTCGCGGAGGATGGGGGTCACAGGATAGAAGAAGCGCGGCGCCACTGTCGGATTGTAGTCCTTGAGCAGATAACCTGTTTGGAGAAAGACAAGCCCGATCACCAGGGCGCTGGCTACGGGGGGCAGCCAGGGCCGCCTGACTTGAGCCGCCCCATTGGCAATGAGGGCCGCGGCACACGCGCAGGCGAGGAGGAATGTCCCGCCAAGGAAGGCGACATGGGGCAGGACGGTGTAGCGAGCCGCCCAGGTAGCCGTGGCGCTGTCCGGCTGCATGGCCGCGCGCTGGATGACAAGGTAAGCGCCCGTCATGGCGGCCAGCGCGAGGGTCAGCGTCCACAGCCACCCGACGCCGAGCAGGAGCACACTCGACATGGGCCGGCCTTCATCCGCCTCCTGGCGCGCTGCCCACCGCAGGAGGAAGTGCCACCCCAGCGCCGCCAAAACGCTCACGCTGAACAGCCAGATGTCGAAGCTGCGAGTGGGCAACGCCAGCTTGAATGGGCCGAGCATGGTGATGATGGCGCCCACCCCGAACAGGTTGTACGCGTAGGCGAACCAGGCGGCCATGACGCCCGTAAAGAACGCAGCCAGCGCCGACTTATGCCAGGGAAGCGTGAGCACGGTCAGCCCGGCCAGAAAGAGAACGGTCAGGCCCATGTACCCGCCGTTCACTTCGTTGTAGTTGGTGAGGCGCGTCAGTGCAGGGTCCGAGTACGGTAGGGAAGGATTGCCGAGCAGATTGGGAAAGAAGAGAAGCGGGATGAGGTTCTTTATTAACGGGTTGGCATGGGTGGCGAGATTGCGCGAGGCGAAGGTCGCACTCTCGCGCAGGTACTCGTAGAAGGGCACTAACTGGACGGCCGCAAGCCCGATGGCCAGGAGAGGGGTGACGGCTAACTCCACGCCGGCGCGAAGGCGCTGCCGCCACCCGACCGGGAGGACGAGCAGCCGAAAGAGGACATACAGGCCGACGAGGGCGGCATCGTAGAGGAATGTTTCCGGATGGCCGGCGAGCAAGCCTAGCGCCAGCGCCAGCGTGACACCGATGAGCGCCAACAGACGCCGCATGGGATAGAGCCGATTCTCCAGCGCGAGTTCAACACAATACAGGCCCATGGGCACAACAAGGCTAACACCGGCATGAGGCCAGCTGAGCCACAGGATGTGATAGCCGCCGAACATGTAGGCGACGCCACCCAGTAACGCCGCGCTGTGCCTCAAGCCCACCTGGCGCAGGAAGAGATACGTGAAGAAGCCGAGCGCAAATAGTTTACTGAATGGAACGACAATGAGAGCCCACCGGAAGTTGAGCGCATAATAGGGCAGGTTGAATGGCGAGAACACAGCCGACTGGAAGTTCGCCAGATGAGGCGCGCCGGCCCCGTTGTAAGGATTCCACAACGGCAACTGCCCCCCCTGGAGCGCCGTTCGGTTCCAGCGGATGAATGGCAGGATCTGATCCATCACATCGCTGAGTAGACCGTTCTTGGGGACGCGCTCGTCGGGTGGCCCATGGAACAAGGCGTAATCGTTCAGGATGTCGGTGGGCGCGTAATAGCCCCCGCTCGTGATAGGCGTCCACAAGAAGACGATTACAAGCCCGGCCAGGATGAGCGCCGCCTGGAGGGGTTGAGATTTCCAAACGCTCAACACACCGGCTCCCTCAGACTGATGATACAGGTGAAGCGCTCTTGGCGTCACCCGGAACGTCCAATGAGGCAAGATACCCATCGATTACCCGGTTCGGCTCGCCCTCGGCCTGCTTCTGGCCGTGCGCCAGCCAGACGGCGCGCGTGCAGATGCGCCGCACCGACGCCATATCGTGGGAGACGTACAGGATGGCGGTCCCCTGGTCACGGAAGCGTTGGATGCGATCCAGGCACTTGCGCGTAAACGCCTCATCCCCCACCGACAATACTTCGTCCACCAAGAGAATATCCGCGTCGACATCGGTGACGACCGCGAAGCCGAGACGGCTTACCATACCACTGGAGTACGTACGCAACGGCGCTTCGATAAAGTCTCCCAACTCGGCGAAGGCGACAATATCGTCGAAGCGGCGGTCCATCTCGCGGCGCGAGAGACCCAGCATCGCGCCGTTCAGGTAGATATTCTCACGCCCCGTCAACTCGGCGTCGAAGCCGGCCGTCAGCTCAAGCAGCGGGCCGATGCGGCCGACCACCCGGACGTGACCCGCGACGGGCTTGAGGACACGCGCGATGACCTTGAGCAAGGTCGACTTGCCGGCCCCATTCGGGCCGATAATGCCAACGACCTCGCCCGGCGCGACGCGCAACGAGAAATCACGTAGTCCCCAGAATTCGTGATACGCCACCCGCCGCCCCAGCCAGCGAATGGCGAACTCCTTAAACGAGGGAATATACTCTTTCGGCAGCCGATAGCATACCGAGACGTTGTCCAACTCGATTACCGACGGGGGCATGCTTCCTCAGTCATCCAGCTCTAGGCGGCGAAGGGCGCAATGGACGGCGCGGCCGCCAGGTGAGAGCGTACGCGGAGGGCGTCGACGATGCGGACATGAGCCAGGCCGTCGCCATACGGGTTGACGGCCTGCGCCATCTGACGATAGGCGTCGGCATCGTCCAGCAGGCGGCCGACCTCCGCGATGATGCGCTGGGTGTCCGTCCCCACCAGTCGCACCGTGCCGGCCTCGACGCCCTCTGGCCGCTCGGTCGTCTGCCGCATAACGAGCACCGGCTTGCCGAGACTCGGCGCTTCCTCCTGCAAGCCACCGGAGTCGGTCAGCACGAGCGTCGCCGCCCGCATCAAGTGCACGAGCGGCAGGTAGTCCAGCGGAGGCAGCAGGGTCAGGTTGGGCAGGTCTCCCAGGGCGCTGTACACCGGCTCCTGGATATTCGGATTCAGGTGTACAGGATAGACGATGTGGACGGTGTCTGAGTAACGCTCCGCCAGGGCACGCAACGCGGCGCAGATGGCGCGAATGGGCGCGCCAAAGTTCTCGCGGCGGTGGGCCGTGACCAGGATGAGGCGGCGGTCGCGGGGGATGCCAGCCAACGGCCCGCCGGCCCAGTCGTACGGGCGCGCGGCGACATCGAGCAGGGCATCGATGACCGGGTTGCCGGTCACGACAATCGCGGCGGCCGGTACGCCCTCGCGGAGCAGGTTCGCCCGCGACACCGACGTCGGCGCGAAGTGCAGGTCGGCCAGGACCGAGGCGACCCGGCGGTTCATCTCTTCCGGGAAGGGATGGCGCATGTCGCCCGTCCGCAAGCCGGCCTCGACGTGGCCGACGCGCACGCCGTGGTAGAACGCGGCCAACGCGGCGGCCATGACCGTCGTTGTGTCGCCCTGGACGAGCATCCAGTCGGGGCGCTCCTCGCGCAGCACCGGCTCCATCCCCACCAGGACGCTGCTCGTCACCTCAGCCAGGGACTGGCGGGGACGCATCACATTCAGGTCATAATCAGGCGTGATGTGAAACAGGTCGAGTACCTGATCTAGCATCTCACGATGCTGCGCTGTGACGCACACGCGTGTGACGAAGCCCGGCGAGGCGTGCAACTCGCGGATGATGGGCGCCATCTTGACTGCTTCCGGGCGGGTGCCGAAGACGACCAAGACGCGCACCGAGTTGAGCGAGACATTCATTGCCTCAGCGCCTCCGTCGCCTCCGCCAGGTTGGATAGAGCCATTCGTTCCAGTGAGCCGGCCTCGCTGTGTTTCTTCTCTACCTGGGCAGGTCGAGCCAGCGGTGGAGCAAGAGTGACCAGCAACACGCCGACCGGCGCGACTTGCAGCACGAGACGATCGACGGTCGTCGACATATGCAGCATATAATCCGACCACGCGCTGAAGATGAAGACGAGCGGGAACAGGACGAGGGGCGCCGCCGTGGCCAGGACGAGCACCACCGCTGTCGGGCGCGGTTTGGGCCAGCCCAGCCACGGGAGGACCAGCAGTACCGCCCCCCACAGGATACCCCAATGGGACCGGCGGCCCAGCTCGCGGCCGTACGCGGGGAGGATGTCCGCCAGCCGCCCCAGGTTAGACGTCAGGCTGGAGAGCGTCACCGGCAGTGTGTCTGACGACTGCAGCCCAGCCCCCAGCCATGCCAGGAAAAGCTTCCAGCCGCCAAACACCAGTAGCGCCGGTAGGAGGATGACGGCGCTGGTGGTCAGCCTCAAGCGGCGGTGGGCGAGCGTCGCCAGCAGAAGCAGCGCCAGCGCGATGACCATGGCGCCGACGCCGTCACGCTTGAGCCAGGGTAACACGGCGGTGAGGGCAATCGCCAACCTGAAGTCCCCCATCGAGCCTGTGAGCAGATAATCAACGATGGCCACGACAGCAGCCAGGTAGTAGACGCCCAGCGGAAAGTCGACGTAGCCCGAGGTGGCGCTGCCGTTGCCGCTCCACACTGCCGGGACCGAGAACAGCAGGAGGACGGCTACGATGGCTTGCCACGGCTGCCTGGCCCATCTGAAGCCCGCTCCGAGCAGCAGACCCGCGCCCGCCACGTAGTACATGGGAAACAAGGCTTTGATCCATTGTTGGTCGCAGCGCCCCAGCCAGTCGTAGATCCACCCTGCCACCAGCGGCAGGTAGGGCGTGTGCTGAGGATTGCTCCACATCCGCGTGGGGTCGGTGAAGTAGTCCGCCGGCATGACGCCGCCGTTCAGACACGCCAGGCGCGCCTTGATATCCCAGACCAGCAAGCCGTCCCACCCTAGCGGTGATCCCCAACTCTGCCAGAAAAGGAAGGCGGCCTGCCCTGTGATGATGGCCGCGCCCAGGAGCAACCAACGCTGCGGGAAGCCCTTCAACCACCGCACTGGCCCCGCCTGCGGTCGACGCCACCAAGCTACACCGCCGAGCGCGAGACAACCAACGGCTAGCAGGAGACGCAGGCTCACGCCGGCGACGGCCAACCCCAGCACGAATGAGGCGAGCGAGACGCAAGCGGCGCCCAGCAGGAACGCCAGGGCAATAACCTCAACCCCCGAGTCGAACCGCTGCGGTGAGAGCAGCGTCAGTGCGCCCAGCCCCGCCATCATCATCAGCCCCAGGGCTATGACGAACAGAAACGGGTCCAATCGTCATCTCCCCTCATAGGGACCAGTAACGTCCGCGGGCCAAGCTCCCGGCCGGCGCGCAGCGACCGGGGTGGGCTGACTCGGTAGAACAGGGCCGCGGTGATCGGCCCACCTGGGGGCACGATCATCAGCGGCGGCTGGCCCGCGGCCTGGCACTGGATGGCCCCGACGCGCCGCGGCCACGTCAGATAACTAACCGTGTAATAGGTCAACAGGAGCGTTGAGTCCTGAGCCGACCCCACGACCAACAGGCTACCCTGGTCGGGCAGGGCGGCGACACCGGCCAGGAGTGTCGCCGACGCATTAGCCGGCGCGACGCCCTTGAGATAGGCGTCGCTGGTGGCGAAGGCGTTGCCTGGTCCGGGCCGCCCGTCCTGAAGCGCGCGGATGAACGTCTGCCCACCCAACGCGAGCTGGATGAGCACCAGACAGCCCCACACCACCACGCCCACACGACGTCCCATTCAGGCCATCTCTCGTTTGCGCGCGTGCAGGCGGGCTTGGCGCTGGACATGGAGCCGCTGCCGCAGCCCATAGCGAACGATGCAGTAGATGGCCTCCACGCCGTCCTTCCAGCCGATCTTCTTCCCCTCGTCGTAGCTGCGCCCGGCGTAGGAAATGCCGACCTCGTAGATGCGCAAGCCCCGCAGGGCGATCTTGGCAGTCACTTCTGGCTCGAAGCCGAAACGGTCCTGCTGCAACTCGACCGCTTGGACGACCTCGCGACGAAACAGCTTGTAGCCCGTCTCCATGTCGGTGAGGTTCAGGTCCGTGAACATGTTGCTGAGCGTCGTCAGGAAGCGGTTGCCCAGAGAGTGCCAGAAGAGTAACACGCGGCGCTGCTCACCGCCAGCGAAGCGCGTGCCGTACACGACATCTGCGTCGTGTTCAAGACATGGTTGCAGGAGGCGCGGGTAGTCGCGCGGGTCATATTCCAGGTCCGCGTCCTGGATGATGACATAGTCGCCCGTCGCGGCCTGGATGCCTGTCCGCAGCGCCGCCCCTTTGCCCTGGTTGCGCGGCTGCAGGATGACGCGCACGTCATAGGGGTGACGCGCCTGGATGTCGCGCAGCAGATCGCGGGTGCCATCGGTGGATCCATCGTCCACGATAATGAGTTCCTTACGGATGGGCACTGCCATGACTCGCGACACAATCTCCTCAATTGTGTCGCGCTCGTTGTAGGCTGGCATTACCACCGACAGCACAATCTCATCTTGGCTCGGCACACATCCTCCATTTGGACCGCCCATGACAGCGGCCCTCTGCCTGGCTCGTTCAGCTCGACCAGGAGCCAGGGCGAATGGCTATTTGCGGGCGACGCACACCGCCGACAGGCCCCAGCGCAGGCCGAGCGCCGTCTCAACGCGGCGGAAAGCCGGCGCCAAGCGCTCGTACAGGGCCAGTTGGCGGCGCGGGAGCAGGTCACGCCTGAGCACCCGGCCGTTCAGCCACCAGCCGAACACACCAAAGAGGTTGATATAGAAACACCGCTCAGTCTGAAAGCCCACGCGCTGTAGAGACGCCCGTAACTCCGCCTCACGATAGCGCCGATAGTGGCCCAACTCGCGGTCCAGGCTGCTGTAGAGGGCCGGATGGGCCGGGACGAGGAGGATGAGACGCCCACCTGGCGCCAGGACGCTGTGCATATACCTTAACGCATCCGCATCGCGCTCGATATGCTCCAACACATTGAGACAGATAATCGTGTCAAAGTTGTAGTGGACGAGGCGCAACAGGCCGGCATCGGCGAGGTCCCCGACTTCAGCCTGGACGTTCGGGTACGCCTGAAAGCGCGCCCGCAGCCGCTCCACTCGATCGTTCTCCAATTCCAGCGCGACGACCAGCTCACGATCGGTCAAACGACCGGTGAAGTTGCCGATGCCGGCGCCCGCTTCCAGGATCCGCTGCCCGATGTACGGACGAATCGAGTCGAGCATCCACTGGTTAAACGCTTCCATCCCGGACATAAGCTGGAGCGTTTGCTCCCCCACTACGACATGATTCGCGACGGCCATTCCCCCATCCCTTGTCAATTGCCGGACACTTGCTGCAACAGAGCGCGCAGGCGGGCTTCCTCGGCGGCCGGAGCATAGCGCAGCGCCACCTTGAGCTCTTCAGCCGCCTCGCTGTTGCGTCCCAGCCGTGAGTAGATGATGCCCAGATTAGTGCGCAGCGCGTAGCGGTCGGGCGCGAGCTTCACGGCGTCCTCCGCATAGGGCAGGGCTTCGGCAGCCCGCCCTTGCGCCAGCAGCAGGTCGACAAGCTCGGCGTAGCCGTCGACGCGTTTTGTGTCACTAGCGATGGCCCGGTTGTAGGTTTGCAGCGCCCCTTCCAGGTCGCCTGCCTCGCGCTGGGCGTGCCCCATAAGCAGCAGGGTCTGGGCGCGGTCCCGTTCCAGCTTCAGCGCCGCCTGATACTTCTCCAGGGCCCGTGGGTAATCGCGCTTGAGGGTATACAGGTAGCCCCAGTCGTCATAGATTGCCGGATCAAAGGTCAGGACCGAGGCCATTTTCTCGTGCAGGTCGAGACCCCGTTGGATGGCCGCCGCGCGCAGTTGCGGGTTAGTGGTCGCTTCCGCCTGACGCAACTCAATGTGCGCCAGGTTGGCGATGGTGTAGGGCTGCCCGGGCTTGAGGCTGACGGCCTGGGCGCCCAATGCTCGCGCGCGGTCGAACATCTGCGCCTGCTGCTGAGGATCACCCATACCCGCCGCCAGCGAGGCCAACAGGTCGCTGCTAATCAGGTAGTAAACATCCTGCTGCGGCGCGGCCTGACGCGCGCGGGCCAACGCATCAAGCCCCGGCGCTATTTGCCCCTGGCTAATGAGACGCCGACCCAGCGCGAAGTACCGATCGCCGACGTGGGGGAGAAAGCTGAGCAGCGCCACGAGCGCCAGCACGATCAAACCCAAGGCGGCCACGGGCACTAGCTCTCCCTGTCCCTCGCTCTTGGCGCTCCCTGGATCGGGACGGAGGATGATCGCCAGCGCCACCAGACCGGCCAGCAAAGCCGCGTACACCAGGGCGACGGGCAGGATGACCAGCGATACGAACTGGCTCACACTATAGACTGTCAGGACGGTCAGCGTCATACTCAGCGACAGATAGCCGACCGTCCACACGTTGCGGCGCGCCAGCGTTGTCCGGTCCGTCTGCCAGGCGACCCAGGTCAACGCCACGACCCACGTCGCGGCGGCCACGGCCAGAACCACAGCGAGGTGACCACCGAGGGTGAAGGGCGGTGTCCAGTCGACAAGGCCGACAATGATCAGGCTCGTCAGCAAGGCGATGAGGACGGCCAGGGCGTGCGTAGGCCAGCCAACCGCGACGCCCTGCGGAGCACCCGCTACTGACCGACCGGCCGAAACTGCGATACGCTGGGGAAGGGCCAGCGCCATCAGCAATCCCAGGTAGACCCACCCGTATAGAAGCGTCGTCTCGCCACTCGGGCTAAACTGCGCCTCGACAAACTGGCCGAGTAGCGCGACGGTCAAGGCCGCCACGAGAAAGCGCCGCTGCCCGTCCACGCCCTCAGCGGCGCTGGCGCGGCTCTCGAGGAGCCACAGAGCCAGGCCCCAGCCCAGGGTGACGCCAAGGCCGCCCGCCAACCCGGACCAGGTCCATGTTCCCGACAGAACGCGGGCGGCGAGCGCCAGGGCAAGCCCGCCCCCGACAGGTAGCGCGTAGGTCAGCGTCTGCTGGGCCCGCGTGCGGATCAACCCCAATTGCCTCAAGCCCAGCGCCAACCCAGCCAGCAGCAGCCAGAGCAACGCAGCCAGGCCCAGGACACCCGACGAGGCCAGCGCGTCGAGCAACACATTGTGCGTGCGGTCGATCTGCTGCGCCTGGCCGCCCAGGTAGACCAGCGCTCTAGAATAGAAGGGGATAAGCGCCATGTCGAGCGTTTCCGGCCCATAGCCACTCACCAGCCGCGCGGGGTTGGAGGCCAACAAGCGCGTCACGTGCGACCAGATGAGACCGCGGTCAGTCGTGTCGGTCAGGTTCGTCAAGCGACCAACGGCCGGCAGCCGACGCACCGGCGCCAGCGGACTACCGGGTAGATTGATGACGACGAGCAGCGTCAGGCCAACCAGAGCGACGGCAAACAGGGTCATGACAACCCGGCGTCGTTTCGCCAGGAGAATCACCAGGAAGAACAACTCGACGAGGGTGGCCAGGAAGGGGCCACGGCTCTGACTGAAGACCAGGACCAGCGCCTGGGAAACGAGCAGCCCGACAGCCCAGACCAGGCCCACGCGGCTGAGGATGGTGGCGGCATGACGATGGCGCGTCCACAGCGTGGCGAGGCGGTAGAGCGTCAGCGGGAGGGTGAGGACGACGTAAGCGCCCAGAAAGATGGGGTTCCCGAGCAGGGAGAGAATGCGGCCGGTGTAGTTCTGCCAGGTCAGCGGATCAAGGTTGGCAAACTGCAGGATGCCGTACAGCATCACCGGCCAGCTTGCCAGGAGAATCAGGTCGATGACGCGTTCGACCAGGTCAGGCTGGCGCAGGCGGGCCCCAACGGCGACGCCGATGACGACCAGGCTGAGTACCGTCAACGTCCCTTGCACGCGCAGAAAGTCGCCCCACACACTCGCCTGGGGCCAGACCGACACCACGGTACTGAGGGCAAGGGTTGCCACGAAAGCCGTGATGGGCCAGGCCAACGGCTGATGGAACAGACGACGCCAGGGCGGCAGACGACGTGCGCGAATAGCCAGCAGGCCCGTGAACAGCCAGGCTGCCAGGATGACGACCGCCAGCAGCCGGATCAGGGCGACCTTGGGCAGGGCAAAGATGCGCTGCAGGTTCACATCGACAAGGATGGGCGTGAGAAGAACGGCTAGGTAGATACTGGCTTCGATGAGGCCGTCAGCAAATCCGACCCAACGGTTTTGGCTCGACAACTCAAACTCCCCCGTCTACCCCAGGCTACGACCGCTAAGTTTATCATGAACTGAGCCTGTTTGCCTAACCGGAAGCCGCCAGCGCCCCGCGTAACACTCGCCTTCACTCTACGTTAACTCTAGGGGGATAGGTAGAGGTGGAAAGTTAGTGACACCAGACACTAAAACGCCTGACGCTCCCGTTTCGTTCTGGGTACGGGTACGGCCTTTTCTGGCCGCCTTCCTGCTGGTTGCGGCGGCTCTGGTCGGCCTGCACGTCTGGGATGGCGTCGAGACGACCCAGGAGGAGATCGCCTGGGCGCCGCTCAGCCCGCCCACCCCGGCTCCTCCGCCGCCCGCCGGCCTCGCCGGTCTGGCCCTCGGTCCGGCGGCCTCAGCCGCCTCAGCCGCGCCCCCTCCCCCTACCCCGACCCCGGCGCGCCCCACCGAGCGGCCCGTGACGATCAGCGCCGCCACAGACCCACCGCCAACTGCCGTACCGGAGGCGACGCCCGCGCCGACGGACGAGCCTGCACTGCCTGAGCCAACGCCGACGCGACCGGCTCAGCCGACGGCGCGGCCTCGGCTGG